>JAAYZZ010000203.1 GCA_012514595.1 Elusimicrobiota bacterium | reverse complement strand
CCTTGTGACTTTGTGACCCTTTAGATCATTCCATATTCCACAAGCTTCTCCGCGATCTGAACGGCGTTCAAGGCCGCGCCTTTGCGGAGATTGTCGGAAACAACCCACAGATTGATGCCGTTGGGGATTGTCTCATCCTCACGGATGCGACCAACAAAAGTGTCATCTTTCCCGTCGGCATGAAGCGGCATGGGATACTTCTTGTTGGCCGGATCATCGACGACCGTAACGCCCGGAGCTCCCGAGAGAAGCTGGATCACATCCGCCCGGGCCAGCTTCTTCTCTGTCTCGATGTTGACGGATTCGGAATGGCCGTTGAAGACGGGAACGCGGATGCAGGTCGCCGTGACCTGGATCCCCTCATCATGCATGATCTTCTTGGTCTCCCACACCATCTTCATCTCTTCCTTGGTGTAATGATTATCCAGGAAGACATCGATCTGAGGGATCAGGTTGTGCAGGATCTGATGGGCCATTTTCTTGACCGTCAGATCCCCCTTGACCTGATTCTTCATCTCCTCGATCGCCTCGGAACCCGCGCCCGAGATCGCCTGATAGGTCGAGACCACGACGCGTCTGATCCTGGCCGCATCGTGGAGAGGCTTCAAGGCCACGACCATCTGGATCGTCGAGCAGTTGGGATTCGCGATGATGCCCTTGTGCCATTTGACATCCTCAGGATTGACCTCAGGAACGACCAGCGGCACATCCTTGTCCATGCGGAACTGGCTGGTATTGTCGATCACGACCGCCCCAGCCCTGGCCGCCACAGGCGCCCATACCTTGCTGATCTCTGCCCCCGGAGAGCTCAACACAATATCCACACCGTTAAAGACATCCTCCGTGAGCGGCAAAAGAGGAAGACCGTTCATCTCCCCCTTAGCGCCGCTCGGCGAGATCAAGCGAAGTTCCTTGACCGGGAACTTGCGCTCTTTGACGATATCATACATGCACTGCCCGACGACGGACCGGGCCCCGAGGATCGCGACGACGTACTGCTTCATAAGAACTCCCTTTAAAACATCACAAAGTCACACGTCACTCAAGACCTTCCATGGGACGTGCGCCCTTGTGCCTTTGTGACCTTTTATAAATGCTTAACAACCAGATCCCCGACCTCTGTCGTGGAATAACCCATCTTTCCGGCGGCAAGGTCCTTGAGCTTGGTGGTAATCACGAGACGAACGGCCTCCTCGATGGCCTTGGCAGCCGCTTCTTCCCCCAGCTCCCTCAACAGCATGGCCCCGGCCGCGACGGCCGCGAGCGGATTGATCACATTCTTCCCCGTATACTTGGGGGCGGAACCGCCGATCGGTTCGAACATCGACACCCCTTCGGGGTTGATGTTCCCGCCGGCTGCGATCCCCATCCCGCCCTGGATCATGGCCGCGAGGTCCGTGATGATGTCCCCGAACATATTATCGGTCACGATAACGTCGAACCATTCAGGGTTCTTGACGAACCACATCGTGATCGCATCCACATGCGCATAATCCGTCTTCACATCCGGATATTCTTTGGCGAGCTCGTTAAAGGTCCTTTCCCAGAGGTCCCACGCAAAGGTCAGGACGTTCGTCTTGCCGCAGAGGGTGAGTTGCTTCTTGCGGCCGTACTTGCGGGTATACTCAAAGGCATACCGCAGGCAACGCTCCACCCCCGCACGCGTATTGTGCGAGATCTGGATGGCGACCTCATCCTTGGCGCCCTTGTTCTCGAAACTGCCCATCCCCTTGTAAAGCCCCTCGGAATTCTCACGCACGACGGTAAAATTGACATCCTCGGGTTTCTTTCCCTTCAGGGGGCAGAACCTGTCATCGAGAAGCTGGACCGGACGGAGGTTAATATACTGATTCAAGTCGAAGCGAAGCTTCAGCAGGATCCCCTTTTCCAGGATCCCGGGTTTGACATCCGGATGACCAATGGCCCCCAGAAGAATCGAGTCAAAGGCCTGAAGGTCCTTGACCGCGGATGCCGGAAGGACCTCGTTGGTCCTCAAATACCGCTCACCGCCAAAATCAAAATGAGCGGCCTCGTATTTAAAACTGAATTTACCGGACGCGGCCTCCATGACCTTGAGGGCCTCTCTGACGACCTCAGGCCCCGTCCCGTCGCCGCCAATGACCGCGATCTTGTAACTTTTCATGTCGCTATCCTTTTATATTTTATCAACCCTCAAACTTCTTGACCGCAAGCGTCCCGTTGTGTCCGCCGAACCCGAGCGAATTCGAGATCGCAAGATTCACACGGGTCTTGCGGGCCTGATTCGGGACATAATCCAGATCACAATTCGGATCCGGTGTTGTGTAATTGATCGTCGGAGGAATGACCTGGTCGCGGATCGCCAGGACACAGGCCGCGAACTCCACCGCCCCTGCGGCGCCCAGCATGTGACCTGTCATGGACTTGGTGGAACTCACGGCCAATTTTCGTGCGTGGTCGCCGAAAGCCGTCCTGATCGCCCGCGTCTCGATCTTGTCATTGAGCGCGGTCGACGTGCCGTGCGCGTTGATGTAATCCACATCCGTCAATTTGTTGCCACCCCACTGGACTGCCTGGACCATGGCCCGGGCCGCGCCATCCCCAGAATCCTCGGGGGCCGTCGAGTGATACGCATCCCCGGTCTGGCCAAATCCCACCACCTCGGCCAGAATCCTGGCGCCGCGCTTTTTTGCGTACTCCAGCTCCTCCAGGAGGACCACGCAGGCCCCCTCGCTCATGACAAAACCATCCCTATCCTTGTCGAACGGACGGCTGGCCGCCTTCGGGTCCTCATTTCTCGTCGAGAGCGCCTTGAGGGCACAGAATCCGCCGATCCCCAGGACCGAGACCGCGGCTTCCGTTCCTCCGGCAAAGGCCGCGTCGATCTCGCCGTACTGGATCATCTTGAAGGCATCCCCGATACAGGTCGTTCCCGTAGCACAGGCCGTGACCGAACAGGTCGCCGGCCCCTTGGCCCCGGTCTCGATCGAGACCTGACCTGCCGCCTCGTTGATGATCATCTTGGGGATGAAGAAAGGAGAGATGCGCCCCGGCCCTTTGTCGAGGAATTTCTGATACTCCTCTTCGGCGGACTTGATGCAGCCGATCCCCGAGCCCACCACCACACCGACCCGGTGAGGGTCCACCTCTTCCATCTTGAAATTGGCGTTCCTGATCGCCTCACGCGCGGCCACCACCGCATATTGGATGAACCCCGAGATCTTGCGGGCATCCTTGATGCCAAAATGCTCCTCGGCACTATACCCCTTCAGCTCTCCGGCGATCTTCGAGTCAAAGGAGGACGGATCGAACTTGGTGATTGGGCCGATCCCGCTCTCCCCTGCCACCAGGGCCTTCCAGAAATTCTCGACCCCGTTGCCGACCGGAGAAAGCACCCCGATCCCTGTGACGACCACACGTCTTTTCTGCATACAGAGCTCCCCTGTCATTAAAAAGAGGCGCCCCGACACGTTCTGCCGGGGCGCTTCAAAAGGACCTGGACCACGACAACCAAAATTTAGGCCTTGGCCGCCTTCTCTTCGATATACTTGATCGCGTCCTCGACCTTCTTCATCTTCTCGGCATCCTCATCCGGAATCTCGATGGAGAACTCCTCCTCAAGCGCCATGATGAGCTCGACCGTGTCGAGGGAATCAGCCCCCAGGTCATCGATGAAGGACGCGGCGGGCGTGACCTCTTCGATCTTGACCCCCAACTGATCCGCGATGATGGATTTAACCTTGTCTGCGACAGCCATGCAAATGCCTCCTTGTTGTCTTTCCTCTTTATACGGTATTAATACATGATCATGCCACCGTCGACCAGAAGCGTCTGGCCGGTGACATAGTCCGCATCCTTTGATGCCAGGAACAAACACACATTCGCCACATCCGAGGGCAGCCCCATACGCCCGAGAGGCACGTTCTCCAGGATCTTTCCCTTGACCTCATCGCTCAACTTATCGGTCATCGCCGTCTTGATGTATCCGGGCGCGACCGCGTTCACCGTGATATTGCGCGAGGCGAATTCGCGGGCCAGCGACTTGGTGAGCGCAATGACCCCGGCCTTGCTGGCCGCATAATTGGCCTGACCGGCATTGCCCATGACCCCGATGACAGAGGCGATCGAGATGATATTCCCCTTACGGGCCTTGAGCATCACCTTCGAGACCGCCTTGCAGGCGTTGAACGTTCCCTTAAGATTGACCGCGATGACCGCATCCCAATCCTCCTCCTTCATGCGGAGGAACAGATTGTCCCGCGTGATCCCGGCATTGTTGACCAAGATATCGATCCGACCGTGCTTCTCCATGATCTTGTCAACCGCCTGATCCACATCCGCGGAAGAGGTCACGTTGCAGGCCATGATGTCGGCCTTGTACCCTTTGGCCTTGAACTCATCAGCTGTGACCTGGCAGTCCTCGGCCTTGATATCCGAGATGATGACCAGTGCCCCTTCCTTGGCAAATGCCTCGGCGATCTCCCTGCCGATGCCACGGGCCGAACCTGTAATGAATGCGATTTCGTCTTTTAGTCTCATAAAATGACCACAAATTAACGGGTTGGGTAAAAAAGACGAGTATATAGTATCAACACAAAGTCACTTTGCAAGAAAAAATTTGGATGATTTAGACGAGCTTACCCAATGATCTCCGCGTCCTGGGCTCCTTCGCTCCCTTCGATCCCCCGGCTCCCCATCCCTTTTCCAGGAGAATTCCTGGTCCGAGCTGCCCGCGAACGCAGGGATCCCTGGACGCCGGAGAGGACCATCCGGGTCACGACCCATCGGGTCAGGGGAAAAAAGAGGACAAAGCCCAAGAGATCGGACAAAAACCCCGGGATCAGGAAGAGAACGCCCGCAAAAAAGACCATGACCCCATCGAGCATCTCGGCCGTGGGCGTCCGGCCCTGGGCTAGGGCCTCCTGAACCCTCAGGAGAGTGATCTTGCCTTGGACCCGGATGAGATAGGCCCCCAGGAATGCGGCAAAGACCAAAAGGATGAGGGTATCCCCCAACCCGATATGGGCCGAGACCCGGCCCAGAAGGAAGATCTCCAAGACCGGAAAGACCACAAATATAAAGAAGAAGACGGTCTGCATTCTACTGTTCATTCCCCTCTTTTTCGGGAGAGCGTGACCGCGACCGTCCGCACAAACTTGAGCGCCCGGGGCTTCTCGATCGTGACCCTGGCCTCCAGGACCCGGGGGTCCTCCAGAGCCAGGCGCAGGATTTCCGCCCCCAGCTTCTCAAGAAGGAAGAACCGCGAGGCCTCGACCAGGCGGATGACCTTCCCTTGGAGGGCCTTGTAGTCCACGGTATCGTTGAGATCGTCACTCTCCCCCGCACGAGCGGCATCAAAAAGAACGGCGATCGTCAGGAAGATCTCCTGCGCCTTCCGGCGTTCCCATTCCTCGGTCCCGATCAGACAGCGGAGTTTAAGGCCCCTGATCTCGATCATATCCATCGGTATCCCCTCGATCACGCGATCAGGCTCAGGAATTCATTTCTCGTCGAGATCTGGGAGCGGAACGCCCCCAGCATGCAGGAGGTCTTCATGACGGAATTTTGCTTCTCCACCCCGCGCATCATCATGCACAGATGCTTGGCCTCGATGACGACCGCCACCCCCTGGGCCCCGGTATGTCTGCTGATCGCATCCGCGATCTGTTTTGTCAGGTTCTCCTGGATCTGAAGGCGCCTCGCGAAGACATCCACGATGCGCGCGACCTTGGAGAGCCCCATCACCTTGCCCTTGGGGATGTAGCCCACGTGGCACTTGCCGAAAAAAGGCAACAGATGATGCTCACAGAGCGAATAAAGCTCGATATCCTTGACGATGATCATCTCATCGTTGTCAGAATCAAAGATCGCTCCGTTGATGACATCCTCAACACTCTGACGATACCCCGCGGTCAGAAAGGTCAGGGCCCGCGCGGCGCGTTCAGGGGTCGCCCTGAGGCCGTCACGACCAGTATCCTCTCCGATGGACACAAGAAGCTCTCTGTAAACGTCCTCGATCTTCATGATCTTCCTTTCGTTTGGCGGGCTATCCTACCAGAAGACCCGGCGAGCTGTCCAGCCCCTCGGAAAAGCCCTTCGTTGACTTTTGGGGAACGGTTTGTTATTTTGAGATTCTCTGATGGCAAATCTTTTCGGTCGCTCCCCAACGATCCTTGTCGTCGCCGGCGAAGAATCCGGCGATATGCGCGCCGCTTCTCTCGTCGAGGAGATCAAAAGATCCTCTCCCGGCATCCGCTTCATCGGGGTGGGCGGCGAACGCCTGCGCCGGGCGGGTGTCGAGACCTTTGCGGACATCAATCAGCTCGCGGTCATCGGTTTTACGGAAGTGATCAAACATTTTCCCCGCATCAAGACGGTCTTTGCCCTGTGCGTCAAAAAGATCCGCGACGAGAAACCCGACGCGGTCCTTCTTGTGGATTATCCGGGATTCAACCTGCGGCTCGCGAAAAAGGCTAAGGCGCTCGGAACAAAGGTCCTCTACTACGTAAGCCCCCAGGTCTGGGCCTGGAAGGAATATCGCCTGAAGACCATCAAACGCGTCGTGGACCGCATGATGGTCCTCTTTCCCTTTGAAAAGGAATACTACGCCAAAAAGAATTTCAGGGCGGATTTCGTGGGACACCCCCTTCTCGATGAGCTAAAGCCCACACGCTCGCGCGAAGAAACGCTGAAAGACCTTGGGCTCTTGACGGAGAAGACGACCCTCGCCCTTCTTCCGGGATCCCGCCGCAACGAGATCGACAGGATCCTCCCTGAGATGGCAGGAGCCGTGCGGCTCCTCAAAAAGAGCGCTCCGCACCTTCAGATCGTTCTCCTCAAGGCCCGCAATCTCCCGCGCGAGATGTTCCTCAAGCACCTGACCCCCAACGACGGGATCACAATCACAGAGAACTACACCAACACCCTCAATATCTGCGACCTCGCGATCGTGGCCTCGGGCACCGCGACCCTGGAGACAGCGGTCCTTCAAAAACCCCTCGTGGTCGTCTACAAGACCTCGGCACTTTCGGCCTTTTTGATCCGGCTGCTCCTCCGGATCCCGTTCGTTTCCCTTGTCAACATCATCTCGGGGCGGAAGATCGTGGAGGAATTGCTGCAAAAAGACTGTACCGCCGAAAGGATCGCAAAGGAGACCGCGCGGATCCTGGAGGATGCAGCCTACCGCGACACGATGAAAAGAGACCTCAAGACCCTGCGGGACCTTCTCGGCGAGACCGGCGCGAGCCGCCGGGCGGCGGTAGTTGTTCTAGAAGAACTAAAGAAATAAAAGGCAGCAGACAACAATAGCAGAAAGCAGAATCTGAACTCTGCCGCCCGCCATCCGCTGCCTGCTGCCCAAAGAGCAGCTTCTTTTAAACCAGCCCCTCTTCTCTCAGCACCGCACCCGCAGGCACAAAACTCAACTGAGACGCCTCTGGGGAGGCCGGGTCCGTCACCAACCCCAACAACACGTTCATACTGACCGATTGGGGCGCGCCCACAGGAACCGGGACAAGACCGTTCAGGTTCTCGCGGATCATCTCCACCTGGGCAGGATCGAACACCGGAACACCGTCGGCCCCGCGGTCAATGACCGTGAGGAACTGTCCGTTGCCGAAGTCGATACCTCCCTTGAGGGCCGTTCCGGCGGCGTCGAACGCCCCCGTCTCCGCCGCATCCGAGCGGGAATAAAGATCGGCAGCGACCGCAAAGAAGCCCTCCACATCGATCGCCTGGGACGGGACAAGATCCCCGGCGGCGGCCTTGATCAATTCAGGGTTAACGGCCAGGACATCCTTCAGTCGATCAAAGGCATCATCCAGAAGATTGGCCCGCCCGTCCAACAGATCCTCCCCCAAAGCGGCAATGGAGGCTCCCTGTCCATTCCTGAAATTGACGCCCCGGGCGACCAGACCCTCGGCCACCTCAAGACGCCACGGCTCCTCCTCGAGGAACCTCGCCAATGCGAGCCCGAAAAGATCTCCGGGGACATAATCAAAAACCCCCAGGATCCTCCCGACACGGATCGCCTTTTCGTTCTGCGCCGCCAAAACATCTTCCAGATCATGGGCCAGCGCCTTACGTCCGGCATCCCCCTCCGCCGCGTCAAAGGCCTGCCTGATCGCGCTGATCCGCTCCACCGCCAGGTTGGCCGCAAAGGAGATGTCCCACTGCCCAGCGGCCCGGGCATTGCGCGCCACCTCTTGGAGGAACGGCACGTCCTGCATCTCCCCGATCGAGACAAAGCCCTCGGCCGCAAGACCCCGGACCAAAGAATCAAAACGAGGGTCCACAACCACCCTGCGAAGCTCTTCCCTGGCCTCCACGGCCGCGAATCTTCCAAGCTCATATGTCGCGATCCTCTGATCCGCGCGCGAAACATCTTGAGGGTTCTCTAACATCTTCCTCAGGGTGGCCTGCCTTGCCCTCACAATATTATTCCTATCCCTCCAGGGGTACATGGCAAATGTCCGTGCCACCTCGACGATACGGTTGAGGATGATCACCAGAGCGATCGCATCTTTCTGGTCGGCATTTAACGCATCCCCGTTCCTCTCATATTGGGCCCACACAGAACGCACCTCGTCATTCACCCGTTCGAAAATGGGGATGGGAGGCAGAGACAACAAAATGTCCTTTTGCGCCTGGATCTGCTCCGCCAGGGCCATATGGATCCCATGGAACGTGGTCCGCTCCCCGCGCTCGATCGCGGACTTGAACTTTCCCACTTCCCACATGATCAGAGACTGGGTCAGTCCAATGATGCCGCTCTGAATATGGGCCTTCCATCCGTTCTCATCAGACGAGACCTTCTCGCGAAGGGCCTTCAGTCCTTCATAGACGATATGGAAGACCTCTTCCGTCGATGTCTGGATGCCTCCGTGGCTCACCGAGGAAGCGCTCAGATACAAAACACGAGCCTCTTCAAGGACAGCCTCAAGACCCGCGTTCTCCTTGAGCACGTTATTCGCAGGGGAAACTAGAACGTCGATCCCCGCCGACTTAAGCCTGCGCGCATCTTCCGGAGTCTGAAAGACCCCGGGGCCCGCTGCCGGAAAGGCAATGCCCGAACGCTCCGGGTCCGCGCCATTCTCACGGACAAAAAAGATATCCGTATCCTTCTCCCTCTTCCATCTTTGGATCTGACGTCCCTCCGGGGCCACATAATCCCGAGGAACAGACAGGGCCTTGGGATCAAGGCCTCTCATCCGGAGAAGCTCTCCGATATCAAGACCCTCGGGATCGTAAACGCCTCCCGTAATATCCGCAACGCCCACGAACCGGATCGTTCCGCTCTTCAAAAGATCCCCGTATCTTTCTGAGATATATTTCACAAGACCCGAGCCCACATCACCGAAGCCCTGGATCACAACGTCGACCTTCTCCCTGATCCCGTAGCGCTCCCGGACCCAGGGATCCTGAAAAATGACCATGAAAGATTCAAAGGCAGAAATGCTGGTCACGGTCCATTTGAAGTGGTCAAAGGAGGCGACCTCTCCGGAAATGCTCGTCGTGACCGGGATCTCGGGAAGACCCAAAAGACGATGGACCCTGTTGGCCTCATCCTGGAGATCGCCCATAAGGTCCGCGCTCCCCATATCAGGCCCGGCATCATAAAGACGCCCCAGAACGCCCCCAAGGATCGAAGATCTCACCCAGGAGCGTATCGCCTTTTTGTGATCCACACCCTCATCCACGACAATCGTGGTCTTTCCTCCCTCGAACAGGATCTCGGCGGGGACCTTCCCGCTCATCCCAACGGCCAGATCCCCCACCTCAAGGGCCAGGGGTTTGCTCCGCTCCCCGCGCAATTTCTCCTCGAGCGTCCCTTTGAGGTCCTTCTCGCCTTTCCCCAACTGATAGACCCTGACCCCGCCCTTGGCCAGGAGGAACCTCTTGAGATCAAATCCCGACGACAAAAGACCCTTCCTCTTCCATGTGCCATATTTCTCGTGATTCGGAAGGTTCACGGATGTTGCGGTCGCGGCAAAATACCCATCGCCCAGCGTCAGGGCGACGACCATCGGCTTTCTGCTCCCCGGATATGTGGTCAAAAGGCTTCCGTCGAAGACAAATGTCGGCGGAACATCCTCCCCCAACTGTTCCATCAGCCCGGCATCCAAAAAGGCCGGAGAGAAAACACTTGTGTCGATAAGCCCGGCCATGATCTCCTCGTCGGAGGGTACCCGTCCCTTCGCCCCCTTGAAATCGATCATCTGGCGCAGCCTGTTCACCGCCTCAGAGATCTGGCCCCGCACCTCGACGACCTTGGATTCGCCGATCCTGTCCATCGGCATCCGCCTGTCGGAAGGGATCTTCTCGTAGAGCGCCTGAACAACGCCATCGGCATCCCCCGCCATGGCCGCGTCGGAAGACGAGGGGATCCTCAACGTCTGTCCCGGATAGACCGGCTCGCCACTCTTCAATCCATTGGCCCCGAGCAGGGCCCTGAGATCGACCTGAAAGACAGCGGCGATCTCCTCGAGCCTGTCGCCATCCTTGACGGTGTACGTCTTGGCGGACGTTCGCGAGGCGTTGGCATCCATCATCTTAAATCTGATCTGCGAAGCGTTTCCGGCAACGGGCGTCACCCGGGAGGGACTTGCCGTCTCGCGGGTCGTGAACTCCGCCGCATCCAGACCGCCCGAAACGTACTGCCGGGGGACCATCTCCCCCGTCACCGGGTCGGCGTCCTCTTTAATGTAATTGAAGACACCCTTCCTAAAGGTCTCTACATACTGCTCGTAAATGGCTTCCTTCTCTTTAACGGGATCCGCGATCTCGATGCCGCTGGTCTTTTGGGTATCCGAATAGACCTGCGCCAGCAGACTTTCCTTCAGCGCGGACTTGTACCAGTTGGCAAGAATGAGCGAGTGGAAAATCTGGCGGACCTGGGCAAAATTCTTACCTTCATTGACTTCCTTCTCTAATACGGGGATGATGACTTCACGCAGGACCTGTTTAGAGAATTCAGCCTCCTGACATCCGACGCCCGACTCCTGACACCCGAGTGCTCCATCTTCCGCGATCTCTTGTGGGCCCTTCTCTGCCAGATAATCCGTCTCCAGCATCACCTTCAGCCTCGCATCCGCCACCAGGACATGGTTCCCCTGCCGGAACACGATCGCATCCTTTGGCGCGATCCACACCTTGTTGATGGTATCAACGGGAATATCCGTCGTGCCAAGCTTGGCCTGCGCCTCGGCGTAGATACGATCCCAGAATTTCCCGCCAAGATCGGACCCGGGATAAATGAGCGAGGCGGTCATCTGCTTGAGGATATAATCCTGAGCGAGCATGTCGCGACCCATGGCCGTGCGGCCCAGGTCTTCCTCCATGATCCGGTCCTTCTCCGCCGGAGAGAGGTTGACCCACAGGTCCTTGTTGGGCACCGCGAGCGCGGCGAGGAAATATTTCACAAGCTCCGTGGCCTGGGCCGTAAGCGCCTCGCCTTGAAGCCCGGTCTGGCCATTGTCCACAACAAAATCAAAAAGGAGCGGGTCTTCCGGATGCATGACCATCCCCTTGAGAACCACAGGGGCAAAGGTCTCGGAAAGGCCGATCAGGGTCCCGGGGGCAGGGAGAGACACGGGCTGGGCGTAACCCACAAACGACTGAAGCACCATTGCAACAGTCACGGCAAAAGAGATGATGCGTTTCATGCTTTGTCCTTTTTAAAAAAATGGTTTTTAGACGAAAACACTGGCTGTCAGGAGATGATAAAGGATAGCATGCAAAAGAAATAAACGGCAAGGGGCGGGGCAAGACGAGCAGTCTTACAATCCTTTCATTTTCAATGCCTTACAAGAATCCTAAAAAAAATTGTAGAGAAAATAGAAATTGTGCCTCTGAAAGAAAGAAAAAAGGCAAAAGCCCTATTTCTTTATACGGATCTTAAAGACGAGCTTCTGAACAGAGGCCGGCCCTTGAGAGGCGGCACACATGGGGCGATGCGACTCCCCGGAAAAGAAGACCGCAAACTCCCCCTCGCGAACGAGAAAAGAAGAAATGTTTGCGCGCGCCGAAAAGAACTGACAGTCTTTCATCTCATCGTATTCGGTTGGATCCGCAAGAGAAT
>JAAYZZ010000202.1 GCA_012514595.1 Elusimicrobiota bacterium | reverse complement strand
GATCTCGTCGTCGATCTTCTTGAAATATTCACGGACCGAACGGTAATCGGGCACCCGCTGATCAACGGCCAGGAACTTCTCCTTGGCCTCGATGAGACGGCCGGTCTTGAAGAACTGAACCCCTTCGCTGAACAACTTGTCCGCCTCCTGCATGAGCTGCTCGGACCGGAGTTTCTCGGCCCGCTTGCGAGCCGCCTCCTCCTCAACGATCCGCTGCTGTTCTTCGGTCCGAAGGCTATCGGAGATCTGCCGGATATAATCACGCACGAGTTTATAGTTCGGATAAAGCGCCTCGACCTCCTCGAACCTTTCCTTGGCCTTGAGGAGCTGGTTATCATTGAAGAGGGCCATGGCAGAATCATAGACAAAGGCGGCCTGCTCCTCGGCCTTGGCCTTTTCTTCCTGCTCTTTTAAAAGAAGGGCCTTCTTGAACTCCTCATCCTTCTTTTTGAGATCCAGCTCCTCCTGCCAACGCTGTTTCTCAAGAAGTTTCTCCCGGTCCCGGGCGATCCGTTCTTTATCCTTCTCGATGTCCGTCTCAATACGTTTCAGATAAAGCCGGGCGGCCTTGAAATCGGGGATGACCCATTCCACTTCCTGGAATTTCTTTCGGGCCTCAAGGAACTGGCGGTCCTGATAGAGCTTGAGGGCCTGGTCGTAGACCTCCTGGGCCTGATTCCTGAGTTGTTCTTCGCGAGCCTTCTCCTTCTGCTCGATCTCCTTACGCCAAAGCTCCTTCTCTCTCAGGCGCGCGATCTCCGCCTCTTTCGCCTGATTGGCCACTTCCTTGTGCTGCGTCTTAATAGCTTCGCGCTCCTGCTGGGCAATATCCTGCGTGATGATCTCCAAATAGCTGCGGACCGCCTTGTAGTCCGGGACCATGCCCTCGACCACCAGGAACTCCTGCTGGGCCTCCTGGAACTTCTGCTGCTTATAAAGAGAGACCGCCGCTTGATATGCGCCTTCGACCTCTTCCTGTTCCTGGCGGTCCTCTTCCTCAATCCGACGCGTCTGGTCCGCCTCTTCCCTCGCGAGAGCGGCCTCCTGGACCTTGGCCCGGTGAGCGCTTTCCTTTATATAGTATTTCATTTCCGGATGCTCGGTGATCCGGATGGCCCGCTCGTAAAGATCTCGCGCCTGGTCCAGACGCCCCTCTTCGGCCAGCTTCTGGGCCCGCAAATAGTACTCCCGAGCCTTGACTTCGCGCTGCTGGTTGCGCTTGCGGGCTGCCTGCTCTTTGATCTTGTCATTGACCGTCTTGATATTCTCTTTGGACTTCTTGATCAGGACCTTGAGGTCGTAGACATAGTTGTCCGGGGCCCGGTCCTCCTTGAGGACCGAAGGGTCTCCCTCAACAACAGACTGGGCCCAAAGCGGCGAGGTGGACAAAAGGGAAAGAAAGGCGAATGAAATAAAGAGTTTGGTTGGTCTCATGAGAAAGGAATACACCCCACGGTTCTTGTCACGCAGAGACATAAGGGCCGATCTCTCGACGGAAAAGATCATGAACAGAGATATAACTTATTTAAAATAAAGATATTAGTAATTAGACGATGGTCATTCTAACATAGAGCGTTCGGCTTCTTCCACAATTTTCTCCCAAAGTTTACGCGCCATCCAGAACTCCCCGTTCTGGTAGTATTCCTGGGCCCTTTGATAGGCGTTGAACAGCGCTTCCTCAAAGGCGATGTGCTTGCGGATGAACTGGGCCGCCTCTTCGAACATCATCTGGGTGGCCATGAGGATGTCGCGATAGATCTGACGCGACTCTGGATATTTCCCCAGGTCATAGGCGACCTGGGCCATGCGGAACATCTGGTTCAGTTCAAGGACCAGGGGACTGTTGGTCCGATGGAGCTCCTCCTTGACCATAGCCGAGGCATAACGCTGCACCCGCCGCTCGATCCATTTCTCCCGTGCCCGGGCTCGCTCCTCGGGGGTCCGGTCGTAGAGTTTCCCGGTCATGCGGATGTAGGGACCCTGGGCCGTATAGTCAAGATTGGTCAGGTCATCGGCGAAATCCGTGAAATTGTAACCGATCCCCAATTCGATATTGTCGTTGATGCTGCGCACAGCTTCGACAAGAACGCCGGTCTTCTTGTCCTTCGCCTCTTCCTGCGTCAGGATCCGGTATTCGGCCCCCACCTTCCAGTCATCACTGAGACGGTAATTTGCCCGGTTGATGAGAAGCCAGGTATGGGTCTTGGCAAAATCAAATCCCACGACCTTCTCCTGCATGATCCGGTAGGCGAGGCGCTCGACAATCTGCCACTTCTCATTGAGTTCATAGGCGCCCTCGGCGACCAGGACATGCATCTGGGTCTCCTCAACACCCGTTGTGTTCTCCTGCCCGTCCGGCGCATTGTCCTCCTTGTAGACATACCGCCCGAAAAGATTCAGCCGATCGAACGCCACGGGACGATAGGCCGCCCCCAAAAGGATCTCCTTGTACTCGGCGACCGTCTCCTGCGTATCCCTGTCCCATGTCTTGGAATATTCCAATTTCCCTGTGAGCGTCGTTTCTTCCGAAACCTTCCCCTCCAGGGCCTGATAGAGAAGGACCTGGGTCCTGTCCACATCCCCGGAATCGGAACGCACCTCGAGCTTGGTCGAACTCTTGAGCTTCTCTTTTCCCTCCTCGTCCTTCTCGAGATATCCAAGTCCTGTGGCCAGCGCCATGCGATCGGTCTGCGTCCCGTCGATATTCTGGACACGCCCCTCCTCCAGCTGGAGAGTCGCGGCCCACTTATCATCGATATCCCCCGTCAATCCGAAAATATTCGCCGCCGAGCGCTCCGCCTGGGTCTCGGAGAACTTGCGGGTCACGGAGGTCTCGACATTCTTCCCGTCACGGGTGCGCACGATCTTGTAGGTCTCGCTCTGGTCCTGAACCCCCAGCCCATACCCCAGGGCCCGCTCGACGACCATCTGGGCATTGTCCGTCAGGCGTCCCTGGTCAATGAAGGAATAGGTCGTCTTTTTCCCATCCTTGAGCGTTTCATCCAGCTTGACGGCGGTGGTCGTTTCGCGTCCATCCTCGGTCTTGCGCGAGACATCCAGCGCGAGCCCCTGGGTCATGCCTTTGGTCTGGTCGCCGGCCACCACCACCCCGGCGTTGATCCGGGCGTCATCAACGGTGACCCCGGTCTTGAGGTCCACGGCCGCAGTCCCCTGCTGGGTCCCGTCGGAGGTCTCGGAGACCGTATAACTCGTCTTGACCGCGGTCGTCTCCGCGATCTGGGCCTGGGCCCCGACAGTGGTCGAGGTCCCTTCAGTCCCGACGGACTCCTTGGCGCTCAACGTGATCCTGGGTGTGACATTCGCCGAGGCTCCCACATCGAGGGACGCCCCCTGGTCCCCCAAGCTGCCGCCCACGGTCGCCGTGACCTTATCGGTCACCTGCCGCGTCAGGGCCAGACCCGCCTGTCCCCCCTGATCGATCTGACCGGAGGCATCCACCTGATAGTGCGCCTTGACCCCTGTCTTCCCGTCGAGGTCATACTGCGCCTCAAGGGCGATGGTGTCCTGCGCCTCATTTGTCGCGGAGGCGTATGCGTCCTTCTTTCCGGAAACCTCCTGACGCTGGAACTCCCCGGCGAGCCGCAGACGATGGGCCTCGTGAACGACCTTGAGAATGGTGGTACGCGTTTCATCCGCCCCCACCTGCATCCGGGTCTGAAGATTCCCGTCGTGGATCAGCTTCTGCACATCGTAACTCGCCGTGAGCCTGGTGACAGGGGTCAGATCGAAGGTCATGTTGAGCCCCGCCATCTCCTTGCCCTGCTGCGAGGTCGTGGAGGCCGAGGAGAAATCGTTGTCCGTCCAGCGGTAATAACTTTTCACGCCCAGACGGTCGAAAATCCGGGCGTCCTGCCAGATGCCGAAGGCCCGGCCGCGCGTCCCATCCCCGGTGGAGAGTTGCGTGTAGGTGATCCCTCCATCGGTCGAGACAAAAGATCCCGTGTCCTCTGAGGAGCTCTCGGCGTATTCGGCCCGGATGGTCGCATCCTTGCCCAGGTGGACCGTGACATCCTGCCCGAGGAGTTCATAATTCGCATCCGCCTGGGTCTCGCTGACCATGGTCCCGCCGACAACGACATTCCGCCCGACCGTCTGTGTCACACGTGCCCCGCGGGTCGCCTCCAGGATCTTGTCCTGGATGTAGTACTCGTAGTCCGCAACCACATAGACCGGATCCCCGCTCAAGACCCCGTTGGCGACGAGCCTCCCCGTGTCCACGGACATCGCGACCGGCTGCCAGAACAGAAGCCGCCCCTGGGGCGCATCGGCGTCAAAGTCGACCCCTTCCGTCATATCCGTCGAGGACCGGACCAGCCCCGTGACCGCATCCCGCACCTCGGTCCGGACCTTGAGAGAACCGGGCACAACGTCCTGATGCTTCAGATAATAAAGCGAGCCGCCCGTCCCCAGCATCTCGTTGTGCGCGGAACGCTGCCGCACCTCGGCGTGGAACACCAGGACCCGGGTCTTCGGGTCCCCGTAGGGATTGGTCCCGACAGAGGTGTAATCGATCTCGCCGCCGTAGAGACTCCGGGTATAGCGAGAGAACTCCGTATCCTTGAAGTCGACCGCATAATTGCCCCAGATGGCCCTGGACTTGTCCCATTCGACGAGGAGATAGAGCGGGCCCTGCGTGTTCGTCGCATCGTAATTGATCGAGGACTGGTCCCCGTAGACCGGATAATATTCCTCGTCCTTTATCGCGCGCAGGACATTCTTTTTCTGGCGCTCGGTATCAAAACTGGATGTGACCAGATACTTGCCCTTGACCTTGCCCTTCAGGTAATAGGCCATCTTGCCTTCCTGATAGAATCCGCTCTTGTACCCGTCCCCCTGTTCGGCCATCTCAATACTGCCGCGGTTGATGTTGTAGCCGACCTTTCCGTCGCCGAGCGCGACGAACATCATGTAATCCTCCCCGACCTTGACCGGACGACGGTAGGCGGCCACCTGCTCCGAGCCCCTCCCCGCAAAAACCGGCAGGGGATCCTCTACGATCACGACCGGGGATACGGATCCGTCCGCCCGGACACCGCTGATGACCTCCAGTTCATATTCCCCGTCGGGGAGAATGACCTCAAGCGGGGCCGCCCTGACAGTCTCTGTGCCCTCCAGCACATCACGCGCGCTGGACCTTTGAGCGGCGCTGACAGGAATATCGAGATAAAGCTCTCCGCCCTGAAGGATCCGCACCTGACGCACGTCGCTCACCCGGGGATCGATCCGGAGCGTCTCCCCCCGGACCAACATGGTCTGCCGGCTGAGGAGGTCGACCGCGGCCTGGGCCGCAAGCCAGGAGCGGTATTTCTTCTCCCGGGCCTCGGCTTCCGTCTTTAGCTCCTCCGCGCTGCGCACACGGTCCCTCTCTCTTTTCTCCTCATCGGAGAGAATGACGAGAGAAAGCGGCTTCTCCTTCGTCTCGCTCCAGCCCCCCTTGTCATCGTTGATCTTGAGAACATACGAATAAGACTTCTCCGGCGAGATCTGGCGTCCGGCCGTGTCCTTTCCGTCCCAAATGATCGGAAGATGCATGTTGTAACGCGTTCCCGAAAAAGACCGGACCGTCTTTTTGACATTCTCATCCAGGATATCCAGCTGCCAGGAGCTCACAAAGGGCGCGTAGTTGGTGAAGATGCGGAACTCCAAAGGATCGAGCACCATCCCTTCGAACATGCGGATCACGGGATCAAAGGCATCCACATTCAGGCGCGGACTCGCCTGCCCCTGCACATGCTCGACGGAAACATGGCTCTGGAAGAACCGGACATCCTCGCTCACGATCCCCGCGTTTTCCACGTCGACCCCGAAGTTCACCTTGATGAGGGAACCGGCCGTGACATCGATCACCTGGACCTTGTCATTGGTCACAAAGGTGTGCGGCGGCAACGTCCGTTCATCGACCCGCAAGAGGTGCCGGCCCGGGACCAATCCCGGGATGTGGAACTGGCCGTTCTGGTCGGTCGTGACGATGGTCCCGTCCTCCATGACAAGCCGCACGTTCCCGACAGGCCCTTCGACGATCTCGCTGCGGTCCTCGTAACTGTATTCCGGGTCATCCTGCCGGCCATTGCGGTTCAGGTCATAGAAGACCTTCCCGAACACCGTCCCGGCGTCAAACAGGGGGTCCATGACGACACGGACCGTCTCCGTGGCCCGGTTCGACAGGACCTGACCGTTGGCACGCTTCATGTAGGCGGTGTTCTCGTACTCTCCGGGGGCGACCCCGCTCCCGACGACCAGCTGATAGCGCAAGGTCCTGATCTGGGCGGGAGCAAAAAGTCCCGTCTCAAACGTGAGCGCACGATCCCCTGTTGGGTCGGTGATCGGAGATCCGTCGAGCTGGGCGCGGCCTCCCATGAACTTGAAACCCGGCGGGATCCGGTCGTGAAGCCGGGTCCCCTGCTGGCTGTTCGTTGCGGACAGATTCTCAATCGTGACCGTATAGGTCACCACATCCCCCACCTTGACCTCGGCCTTGTTGGCGGTCTTTTGCACACGGAAAAGGGCCGTGCCCCCGTCCACCGGCTGATCGATATGAAGGATATCGCTTCCGACGGTAAAGATCTCGCCCCGGGAACCTGTCGTGACCGAACGGCCGCCCGGGAGATCCGCATCGCCAAATGCCGTCGGGTAATCGTACCCGGCCTCTTCCACGACCAGCCGGAAATCCCCTCCGCCAATGGTCAGGAAGTGATAAAGCCCGTCAGGGCCCGTGACAAAAGGATTCTGTATTCCCGAAACGATATCAACCCCGGCCTGGGCCAGGGCTCCGTCAGCACGGTACAGCGAAACCTGCGCATCATTGACCGGCTGGTCGGTGGCCGTGTCAAAGACGGTCCCGTAAATGTCGTCGGAGAAATAATTGAGGACCGTGCTTGAGACACCGTTCACGATCACCGAGAGACGGTTTGTGCCGCGGGGAAGAGGCGTTGTGAGCACGATCGAGAAGGCCCCGTCGCCATCGGCGGTCCCGGAACCGGCATAATCCGAAGGAGGAAGGGTCAGAAGAAGGCCTCCGTTGTCATCAGCGGCGACGACCACGACCGACGATCCGGCAAGGGCTGTTCCCGTGATCGTGGGAAGCGCCCCGCCGATATGCGTATCCCCCGCCGGCGTCAGGATCACGGGAACCTGATCCGCTGTGACATCCGCGTCAGGAATGACCGTAATGTCGTTGCGCTCTCCGTTATTCCCGTTGAAGACCGGAACGAGGGCCTGCGGCCCAGGCGCGAAAAAGGTCTTGGTCACGGTCCCCAACGAGGCCGCATCCTCTCCGAAGCCTACCCGGAAATTCCCGTTGGCATCCGTCACGGCGGTCGCCACGACCGCGTTGCCGTCATTCGGGTCGATGACGCTCACTGCGGCTCCCGCCGGCCCCCGGCCGATCAGGACCGGTGTCGGCCCGACGATCGCCCCATCAGCCGGGGTGATCAGATATCTGTTCTCAAAGACCCAATGAATATTCGTTGTGACCCCGCCGGTCTTCCGGTCCACAGAATTGATGGCCAGGATATCAAAGACGTTCCCGCCGATGTCTGCGATGGAATCCTTCACGTCCACATCCCAGACCGTGGCATTCCCCGCGGCGCTCGGCATCGCGATCGTCCAAGGTGTCCCATCGACGGTGGAGCGGAGCTCCAGGTCCTCCCCGGCCCCGTCTCCCCCGGCCATCGTGAGCGTTCCCTCCACGGTCTGGGTCTCCCCACCTTCGAAATAAATGGTCTTTCCCGTCAACACGCTAAGCGAGAGATCGAAGAAGGTGGTCGACCCCCCAAAGGTCGTGACCCCGCCGGGGCCGACCGTCACGGTTCCAGCGTTAGCATCGAACACTCCGGGAGCGGACAATGACCAGTCCCCTTCGAACACGAATGTCTCCCCCGCACCAGGCGCGGTCAGCGTCCCACCGGCGAGATAGACACCCCCGTCCACGTCGAGCGAGACGGCCGAGGCATTGACCTCTCCGTCATCCACAAAAAAGGATCCGTAGATGAAAAGATCCGTCCCCAGATCAAAGACCCCACCGTCGACATCGTCAAAACGGACATCGTAGAAAGAGGCCGGATGGCCCCCGGCCGCCCACGGGATCGTCCCTCCCGCGCCGTCCCCTTGATAGACAAAAGTCCCGGAATCCAGATCCGGCGTTGTCAGGACCAGGCCCCCCGTGCCTTCCAGGTAGACGGTCCCGTCGTTGTAGAGCGCATCATCCACGACAAGGTCATATCCCCCGACGGAAAGCGTGGCGCCGGACTCCAGGGTCAACTGATACGGCCGGACATGGTCGGAAAGGACCGGCTGGTTCCCGCCCCCAGGGATGATCACACGGTCCCCCTCAGCGATTCCGTCGCCGTCAACAGGCACGATTCCCAGATCCCAGTTGGAAGGGTCCTCCCAGTCTGTATCGACCGCGCCCGTCCATGTGAGGGTGGTACTGCCGAAGATCCAGTTGTCATGGTTGCTCACCCCTTCAGAAACGCCCCGGCCCACGAGCGTGACGCCGGAGGCATGATTGTCCTGGACAACAACATTCCGAATGGTCTGAAGCGCGCCAACCTCCAGGTCCAAATACCCTTCTACCGCCCCCGAACTGTTGACCGTCAGACGGTCGGTCTCATCAAAACCGGTCAGGGTCAAACTGTGCGCGACCCCCACCGTCAGTCCCGGATAGAACGACAGCGTCTGGGACTGCCCGTCGGGGACCTGCTTGTCGAGATCGTAGAACATGACCTGCCCAAGGATCGACTGGTCCGCTCCATCCAGGGTCAGACGTCCGCCGTTCGCCGTAAAGGTGGAGCCGGGCTGGGCGGCCGTGAAATCTCCGCCCAGGGTCAAGGTCTCTCCGGTCCCGGGGGCCGTCAGACGTCCGTCTCCCGAGATCGTGAGATCCCCGTCGACATCCAGCGAGACAGACCCCGCGTCCAGCAGGGCTCCGCCCGCAACGGAGAGGTCCCCGTAGATGAAAAGGTCGGCCCCAAGAGCGAATGTTTCCGGCTGCGCGTCATCCGCATCAAAGGTGAGATCGTAGAAGGAGACCGGCTGTCCTCCCGTCGGGACGCTGATCGTTCCACCGCCGGCATTCCCCTGATAATGGAACCGTCCCGAGTCAATGTCCGGCGTGAGGACCACCGCCTCCGTCCCCTGAAGATAAATGACCCCATCATTCTGAAATGTCCCGTCGACGTAAAGGCCATATCCGGCGGTCGACAGGGTCGCCCCCGAGGCGATCGTCAGCGCTGACGGCCGGACGTGATCAGAGAGGACCGGCTGGAGGACCACATCCGGGATCACGGCATTATCCCCTATCGTTACTCCGTCGCCGTCAAAAGGAACGATGCCCATATCCCAGTTGTAGGGATTCTCCCAGTTGGTGTCCGCGGCCCCGGTCCACGTCATGGTCGCGTTCAAGGCCCAGTCCAGGGTATTATCCGATATGTCGGAATCCCCGCGCGCGATCAAAGGAACCATCCAGGCCTGGTTGTCATGGACCTCGACATTGCGGATCTCCTGGGCCCCGCCAGAAAGCAAGCTCAGATAGGCCAGGGTCCCGGGCACGGAACTCTCGATCAAAAGAAGATCCGTATCGTCATATCCCGTCAGAGTGAGCGCATGCGTCACCGTCTGGGTGCGCCCGGCCGTCAGGACCAGGGTCTGGGAGGCGCCATCGGGGACCTCTTTTGTCAGGTCATAGAAGGTCGTATCCCCGCTGAGGATCTGCGGCGTGCCGTCGAAGATCACCTCGCCCCCGTTGGGCGT
>JAAYZZ010000021.1 GCA_012514595.1 Elusimicrobiota bacterium | reverse complement strand
TGGTAATAAAAATCTCGTCTTTCCGCATGATAGAGTCCTCTTTCTTTTTGTGATCTCACGATATCAATAATGCGCGACAAAGAACCACCGCGGCTTATCCCCGGCGCAAAAAAATCCTTCACACCGCCCCGCCCCCGGTCCGCCTAATCCCAGAACAGGAAATTTTTGAACGACCACATGTTCTTCCGGTCCGGGACCAGATTAGGGTTCTCCTTAAAGAAGATGCGGTAGTTCTTGAGCGGCGTCCAGCTCGACGGCATCGAGACCAGACTCCCCAGGTATGGCCTGGCAATATCCAGGACATAGTCATAGGGGAGATCATCCGGCATGCAGATGCCGTGCTCGGGGTTTTCGATCATCCACATCACGGCCGACACAAGCCCGATCGCGACCTGCAGGGTCGTCGCGTTCTGATGAGGAACTCGCTTGCGGGATTCATGGATGCTCAACCTGCTCCCCGTCCACCACGAATTGTATCTGTGGCCCATGATCAGAGCGCCGAGAACATCCTCGCCGTCAATGATCTCATCACTCATGATCCTCAATTCCTTCTGCAGCTCATAATTGCGGCAGCGAAGCTCGTGAAGCGATGTGATCGTTTCATTGCACGGCATGTAGGCATAATGGACCGTCGGGCTGTACACGACCCGCCCCTTCTCGCGAACGCTCAAGTGGTCGGAAATGCTGATGGCCTCGGCATGCCGGATCACCATGCCGATGATCTCTTCATCCGGGACCCATGAGCGGACCCATGTGTTCATCCCCATCTGTGACAAAAAGATCTGGTTCTTCTCTCCCGACGGAGGGAATGACGAGATCAGGGGGATATCGGTCTCATGTGTTCCCCATCCCATCTCCGCAGGCGCGATCCCCTCTTCCCTGAGCCCTTCAATGCTCCATGTCCCTACAAATTCACCATAACGCTTAGGCCTGTCCGTGATCTGGGTATCGTGTTCACTGATGTGGATGACCTTGATCTCCAGTTCGCGGGCCAGCCGGGGAAAGGCGCGGGACTGAAGATGCGCCTTGACCGCACGTTTTTTCTGCTTGGACAAAAGAGGATCGGCCAGGGAATGGATTGCGATGTCGCTGATCCCCTTTTTCGTAAAATGCGATATCAGGCCGGGGTTGGCGCCGTGGTCGATCACAGCCGTTGTCTTGGGGCCCGTCCAGGATGAGGAGACCTGCTGGATCTGTCTCTGACGGTAATACAGGGATTTCTCAAAAGGACTCTTTATGTAAAGATCCGCATACGGGTCCCATTCCTCAACCGACGTATTGACATAAAGGACGCGGTTGTCATGACACCACGTCAGCAGTTCAATACAATCGATATTCCAGGACAGGTCGATAATGAGCCCGCCCGCCGAGACGTGCGCCGAGAGCACCTGCGTCAGGTTGATGGGCGTGATCTTTTGCTGACAAAAAACAAGCCCCCTCTCGATCCACGAGGCAAGATCCTCACGCTTGTCGACAAAATCAACGACCGTGATGTTCTTGATGGGAACGCGGACATGCTTTAAAAAAAGCGGCAGGACACAACGGGCGACGGATCCGTAACCGATGATCAGGACTTTTCCTTTAAAGATCATAGCTCCTCCTCGCGAGTAGAATAAAGAGATCCTATTCCGTCACAAAGCCACTGCGTTGCACAGTGGCTAGAGGAAGAGCAAAATCTGCGCGGTCCCCCTTTCTTTAAGGAATGTCCTGGCCATAAAAGATCCTCCGTTCTTCG
>JAAYZZ010000201.1 GCA_012514595.1 Elusimicrobiota bacterium | reverse complement strand
CTTGGCCTTGGCCACGACCTGAAGGCTCGCGATGACCGGCGAGTGGATCGGAAAAACTCTCTCGACACCCTCTCCGAAAGAGATCTTACGGACCGTAAAGGTCTCCTTGATCCCCGTTCCCCGACGGGCGATCACAGTCCCCTCCCACGGATGAAGACGGGTCTTATCCGCCTCCTGGACCTTGACCTTCATCTTGACCGTATCCCCGATCTCGAAGGACGGCAGGTCCTTCCGGACAAATTTCTCTTCAAATGAGCTCAGCTTGGCAATACGTCCTGACATGTCAGACTCCCTTATTCCTTAATAGGTCCGGCCGCAGGGACCTTGTTCTCTCGACGGAAACGGCCTCTCGCCATCTCTTAACGGCCTCATGGTTGCCGGATAATAACACAGCAGGGACCTTTTTTCCACAAAAATCTGCCGGACGCGTATAGTGAGGATACTCGAGGAGGCCCCTCTCAAAAGACTCATCCTCCAGGGACTCCTCCCGCCCGAGAACACCGGGGATCAGGCGCGTCACCGCATCCACAATGACCATGGCCGGGACCTCCCCGCCGGTCAGGATATAATCCCCGATCGACAGGCTCTCATCCACGACCATCTCCCGCGCCCGTTCATCGACCCCTTCGTAGTGACCGCAAAGCAGGACAACATTCTTCTCTCTGGCCAAAGAGCGGGCCTTGGCCTGCGTGAACGGAGCACCCGTCGGACACATCAGGATCACCCGGGCCTTTCGGCGGCCCTTGATCTTTTTCACGGCATCCACGATCGGCTGGGCGGACATGACCATCCCCGGCCCCCCGCCAAAAGGACGATCATCGACCTTGCGGTGCGGATCCTTGGTGTAATCCCTCAGGTCATGGACCCTGAGATCGACCTTGCCTTTGGTCTGGGCCCTCTTGAGGATCGAGGAAGAAAAGACCGAAGAGAAACTGTCCGGAAAAATAGTAATAATGTCGAATCGCATGGAACGCGCCTAGGGCTGGGAGAACTTCTCACGCAAGGCACTGAACAGGACCTGTCCCACGGCCCGCTGGGCCGGGGTGCTGCGGGAGGCGATCTCGACCTTCACCCCCGGACTGTTCCGCGCGGAGGAGAGGAAGATCCCGACCTCTGTGGTGTTCACAAGTCCCGGGATCCCCATGACCACCACGACCCCCCGGACCTCGTCCTGCAGGAAGATATCGTATTTGGCCTCAGTGGCGACCTCCAGGACCGCGGCATACACATCACCGCGCTCGGCCGCATACATCTGATAGGTCGCGTCCTTCCGGGCCTCTTGAATATCCCGACGGGAGAATCCCAGGATGTTCGCAGGCGCGTCCCACAAAGACGCACAACCCGTACCCAAAAGAAGAATCATGAGGATCAAAGTATTGTTTTTCATAGTGATGGATTATAACAAAGACATCCCGATTGACAAGGCCTCTTCCTACCCCTGGTCCGGAACGGCCATGGAACTCCGGCGGGCCATCTCGCTGTTCAACTTCTTGAGATCCTCGAGACTTTTTTGAAGGAGCGTATTCTGTCTCTCCAGGGCCACCTTCTCCTCTCCCGCACTGCGGGCCTCGCGGGCCATGTCCTCGAAACGCTTCCTGACCCCCTCGGAGATCCTCTCAAGCCCCACCGCCTGCGCCCTGTCCTTGGTCAACTCGTACTGCAGGAGCCTGTTCTTGGTTTCAATCGCCACATTGGCCTGCTCAAGCTCCTCGACACGTTTCTCCAAGGATGCCCGTTCTTCCCTGATCTTGTCCAGGTCCTTTTTGATCCCGTCCACAGCCCCGTTATCCATAAGGGCCTGGGCCGCGATCTTCTCAGATTGGACCTCCTGGGCGGCCTTCAGATCCTCGTTGTCCCGACGGAGAGACCCGATCTCCCGACCAAGCGCCTCCATCTTTCCGGCATGTTCGGCCCGCAGATCCTCGAGGACCTTTCCCTGATCCCGAAGCGACTGACCCGCCAGTTTCAGTTGGGCGTTCTCCTCCTCCAAGCGGTCCTTGGCCTCGCCGGCCCTGGCCAGTTGATCCTCAAAGGATACCCGAAGGCCCTCTATCTCGTCAGAAAGCCTCTGGACCTCCTGATGAGAACTATCGAGCTGCTCCTTAAAAGCCGCATTCTCCGCCCGAAGATGCTGCAGGGTCTCCTCATCAACCCGAAAAGCAGCCCCTTCCCCAGTAAGACGAACGACCTCTTTTTGCAATCTCTCGTTGTCCTTTTGCAGTCTGTCGATCGTCTCCTGGGCATCACGCGCTTGGACCTCCGCCTTCTCCTGAGCCGATCGGATCCCCTCTTCCAAATGGGCCAAGGTCTCTTTCTCAGATGACGTCCCTTGCCCCTGGCTCGCCCCCTTCCCGACGAAGATGTCGACAGGAGCCGATACAACTGCGCTCCGGGACTCGGCCAAAGGGGAGGCCTCCGCCTTGATGACCAAGAGCAGCCGAGCGATCACTAGACCCGCGACCAGAAGAATCCCCAACAAAAGAAAAAAGATGGCCATACGACCTCCCCGGTCTTACATATAAGAATGATCCTTCAAGAACTTTACATAATCCTTGATAGCGTCTTCCAGGGTCGAAAAAGGTTTCTCGTACCCCGCCCGCCTCAACAAGGCCATATCCGCCTGGGTAAAATACTGATACCGCGGACGGATCGATTCCGGCATATCCACATACTCGATCCTCGAAGGCCTGCCAACAGCGGCAAAAAGCGCCTTTGCCAGATCGTTCCAGGTGCGTGCGACCCCTGTCCCGACATTGAAGATCCCGTTGACCTCCGGATGCTCCATCAGGAACTGAACGACATCGACCACATCCTTGACATAAATGAAATCCCTCTTCTGTTCCCCGTCGGCGTAGTCGGGATGATGCGACCGGAAAAGGACCATGCGCCCCTCCTGGACCACGCGGTCATAGGCCTTGGCGATCACGCTCTTCATATCGCCCTTGTGATATTCATTCGGCCCAAAGACATTGAAGAACTTGAGCCCCACGACACGGTCATAAAGTCCCTGGTCCAGGACCCACTCATCGAACATCTGCTTGGATTCGCCATAAAAATTCAGAGGACGGCACACCCGGATCGCGTCTTTGGCGTCCGAGTAACCTCCCTCCCCGTTTCCGTAGGTGGCCGCGGAACTCGCATAGATAAAACGCGCCCCCTTCTTGAGGGACCATTCTGCCAAACGGCAGGAATACTCAAAATTGTTCCGGATGTAATAATCCCGGTCTTCTCCCGTCGTCGAAGAACAGGCACCCATATGAATGAGATGGGTCACGGATTCGTCGATCCGGTCGGCCAGGACCGCCTCAAGGAATTCGGCCTTGTCAAAAAAACGGACATGCGACCCTTCCCGGAGATTCCTCTTCTTTTCCTGGGCCTCATCCCAATGGTCCACGACGATAATGTCTCGACGACCCAAGGCATTCAAACGGGCCACGATGCAACTGCCGATGAATCCGGCCCCTCCTGTGACAATGATCACTGCGACGCTCCTTGTTTGATCAGCTCCCCTGCGATCCTTTCCCCAATCTCATAAGCCGCCCGCTCACCGGCCTTGCGGTAGCGGAAGATCTTGTAGCCAAAAATAACGGCAGCGATCTCACCGGTCGCGACCCGCCGCATTTCCGCCCTGATCTTGAGCGTATACGTCTTCTTGCCGAGGAACGGGATCCTCCCTTCCCCCCGCGTCCGGCCGTATTCTTCGACCCTCCCGTCGATCACATACGAAGCCTCTTCAGCATTCTCATCGGTCACGATCTGCCAGGGGGTCCGGACACTATTGAAGGCATCTGCGGCCCCCTTGACCATCATCAGGGACATACGGTCAAGTTCCTCCCCGGCCTCCGCCTCTTTCCCGGCCACAAAGGGGACAAATGCCACCTTGCCTCCCGCCGAGAAAGCCCCGGGATCTAGGACCTGCACCGAGGCCCTCAAGACATCCCCGCGAGGCCGAACATCAACAGCCTTGCGCCCGCCGATCCAGGAGCACCCGCAGAGAAGGACCAATAATAAAAGAGAAATAAAAAAAAGGGATCTATTCACGTTCTTATTTTATCATCCCTGCTCTTGGCATCAACGGGAATGCCGAAAAAGATCAGCGCCCCGCCTCCCGGGACATCTCCTTGAGAGATGCGGACAATTTCCGTGTCAGGCGACGCTCAGGGAACCGCCAAATCCAGTTGCCCTCCACGGTCGAAGGCTTGTTCATCCGCGCCTTCTGGCCCAAACCCAGGATGTCCTGTAAAGAAAGGATCGCGATCTCGGCCCGAGACTCTAGGGCCGCCCGAATGAACAACAGGTGGACATCTTTTCGCGTCAACGGACAACCGAAATATTCCTCGGCATTCTTTCTTTCGATCTCGGTCATGTCATGCTCATACCACCCCCGGACCGTATTATTGTCATGCGTCCCTGTGTAGACGACACTAGGGGTGTCATAGTTCTCGGGAAGGTCACGGCTCTTGCGATATTCATTGTGGAACGCGAACAAAAGGACCCTCATCCCCGGAAAGGAGAATTTGTTCTTCAACGCATCGACATCAGGAGTGATGATTCCCAGATCCTCGGCAATGACCGGAAGACCCGGAAACTCGCGGCAAAGGACCGTAAAGAGCTCCGCGCCGGGGACATCCTTCCAGACCCCGTTCACCGCGGTCTTCTCCGATGCCGGGATCTCCCAGCACTGGGCAAAGGCCCGGAAATGATCGACCCGGACCCTGTCGAACAAAGACAGGATCCGACGGAACCTCGCCACCCACCAGGCAAAAACTTCGTCCCTCATGCGATCCCAGTCATAAAGAGGATTCCCCCACCGCTGCCCATCCGCACTGAAATAATCCGGAGGCACACCAGCGACGACCTTCGGAGCCCGGTCCGGTCCCAGCTCGAAGAGCTGCGGGGCTGCCCAGACATCGGCGCTGTCATAACTGACATAGATCGGAATATCTCCCACAAGCCGGACCCCTGCCGTCGAACAATACCCCCGAAGCTCCCGCCATTGATGATCAAAAAGGTACTGAATGAACTTCACCCGTTCGATCCGCTCCCGGTTCGCGGATACAAAGTCCGCCAGCGCCCGAGGGTCGCGATCTCGCAGGGGCTGCGGCCACTGGCTCCAGGAGGTCTGTCCGAACGTTTCCTTCAGCACAACGAAAAGGGCAAAATCATCGAGCCAGTACGCCTCCCTCTCCTGGAACGACAGGAGATCCTTTCCGGAGAAACCCTCGGGCCGACACCGCCTGAACGCCTTTTCAAAAAACGCCTCCCGAAGACGACAAGCGGCCTCATGATCCGCAGGGCCCACATCGACCGCAAACTCCTCGATATCCGCGGCGTCCAGCCATCCATCCTCGACCATTTTTTGCGGACTGATAAAAAGAGGATTCCCAGCAAAAGCAGAGAAGCTGTTATACGGAGAATTCTTCAAGGCCGGGTCCGTCGGAGATATCGGAAGCATCTGCCACCAGGTCTGTCCGGCCCTGGCCAGAAAGTCCGCGAAACGATACGCCTCCGGCCCGAGATCGCCGATCCCGAAGGCCGAGGGAAGAGACGAAATATGGCAAAGGACACCGCTGGACCTTGGCAGTTCAGGCATCACTCCCCCCGTCTCCTTCCCGTCCTTTTCCTCCGGACATCGTTCTCGTCATAGATCTCGCCAAAAAGCTCCTCGAGGACATCTTCCATGGTGACAACACCGATATTGACCCCTTCCTTGTCCTGGACGATCAAAAGATGCTGATGGAATTTCTGGAACATGGCCATCAGGGTATCGGCGGGAGTACGCTCCGTTGCAAAAACAGGACGCATCATCAGCTCCCGGACCGCAAGATACCCCCGACCGGCAGCCAATTCTCTCAACAGAAGGCCGCCCTGGACCACCCCCACAATGTCAGAAAGGTCCTTCTGGTAGATCACAACTCGCGAAAAAGCGCATTCCAGGATCTGGTCGCGCAGTTCGTCCAATGTCCTGTCCGCAGGGAATCCGTAAACCTTGTCCAGCGACGTCATGATCTGTCCGGCCCGGACATCATTGAGCTTAAAGACCCTTCCGCACAGGACCTCCTCATCGATCTCCACGGTCCCGCTGTCGCGTCCGATCCGAAGCATGATACGGATCTCTTCTTCCGTCACCCGGGGATACTTCGGGGCCTTCCCGAAGAGGCCCATCATCCGGTCCAGACACCAGACCAGTGGCCCCAGAAGGAACATGATCGTCCTCAAAGGCTTTGACACAAAGAGCGAGACCGCCGTCTTATATCTCTCCCCGATCGTCTTGGGGATGATCTCTCCAACGACAATGATGCAAAATGTCAGAAATGCCGAAATGATCCCGATCCAACGGCTCCCGAACAGGTCCATGATCATCTCACCGACCAAAAGAGAGCCTGAAATGTTCACGACATTGTTGATGATCACAAGAGAGGAAATGGCCAACGGAAGATTCTCTTTCACGAAAACCAGGTCCTTGGCGTTCCGCCGTCCCTGCTCCAGAAGGATCCGGGTGCGGATAAAAGGAACGCTCAAGATAGCGGCCTCGCTCAAGGAGCAGAAAGCGGAAAGACCGAGCAAACTGATCAGTGCAATAATAGCTGGAAGCATCTTTTTTCCCTCGGAGAATTTTATTCTAGCGGATTTCCCCGAAGTATAAAAAGATAATTGAAGAAAATTATGCGAAGGCGACTGCGATATCCCTCATCGTATGCAGATCAAGATCGGGCGTGGGGCGGAACAGATAATATCCCTGGACCGCATCGACCCCCATCTGGCGGACAACGTCGAACTCTTCCCGCGTCTCGACCCCTTCGGCGATCGAGACGATGTCGTTCTCCCTGCAGAAAGCGACGATGAACTTGACAATACTGCGCTTGATCGCATCCAGGTGGATGTTGCGGATAATATGAGCGTCGATCTTGACGATCTCGGGCTTGGTGGATACGATCGACTCTAGCCCCGCATAACCTCCGCCCACATCATCGATCGCAAAACTAAAGCCATGATCCCGATATTCGGTCAG
>JAAYZZ010000200.1 GCA_012514595.1 Elusimicrobiota bacterium | reverse complement strand
CGGAAAGACCGTTGTTGAAGAATGCGATAACGGGCTTGTCGACTGCGCGGTCCCGATCATCATCAAGGGAAAACACGTTGCGAGTCTCGCCACGGGGCAGATGCTTTTGCGCAAGCCGGATATGGCCCGCTTCCGCCGTCAGGCCCGGGAGTTCGGGATCGATGAGGAAGTTTATCTTAAGGCCCTGTCCGAGATCCCCGTTGTCCCCGAGGAAAAACTGAAGAGCATTACCGGTCTTCTGGGTGAGATCGCCTTCATCATTTCCGAGCTGGGCTATGCCCATCTGGAGGCCCGCGAGGAGGCGAACAGACTGGAAAAAGAGATGGCGGAGCGCCATCGTGTTGAGGCGGAACTTCGCCTGGAGCGGGACCGGGCGCAGCGCTATCTGGATACGGTGGAGACGATCATTGTGGTCATCGACGCCCAGGGGCGCGTTGTCACGATCAACCGGAAGGGGCGGGAGATCCTCGGTTATCAGGAAGAAGAGATCCTGGGCCGGATCTGGTTCGATGCCTGTCTGCCGCAGCCTGAAGGGAGGGAGAAGGTCTATCCTGTTTTTAAGCGTTTGATGTCAGGCAAGATCAAGGGGGGCGAATATTTCGAGAATACCGTCCTGACCCGAGGGGGGGGCTTGCGCCGGATCGCCTGGCACAATTCCTTTCTCAGGGACGAGGATGGACAGATCGTCGGCACCTTGAGCGCCGGACAGGATGTGACCGAGGCGCGCAAGATCGAGGAAGAGTTGGCCCGGTATCGGCAGCATCTGGAGGCGGAGGTCGAGAAGAGGACAGGAGAGCTCACCCGGACCGCTGAACAGCTCATCCGGGCTGAGAAAATGGCCTCTCTCGGGCGCCTGGCCGCGGGCGTTGCCCACGAGATCAACAATCCCATGGCCTATATCGGGGCTAATATAGGGGTCCTGGGCCAATATGCCCAGACCCTTGAACGGCTCCTGGGGTTTTATGCTGAACTCGAAAAGGCCTTGCCGGAGGATGCTCCTTCAAGCGTCGGCCAGCTTCGAAGAACGATCGGTGTCCTCAAGAGAGATTCGGATCTTCCGCATATCCTTTCTGACCTGAACAGTCTTATTGTTGAGACCGCGCGCGGAGTGGAGCGGGTCCAGAAGATCGTTCAGGACCTCAGGACCTTTTCCCGTCAGGGTCAGGAGGCGCGAGGGGATGCGGATCTCCGTGAGATCATCGAGTATGCCCTTTCCGTTACACAGGCCAAGAGAGGGGGGCGTATCGAGGTGGTGAGGGATTACGGGGATGTTCCCCGGATCTCCTGTTATCCCCAAAAGCTCGAGCAGGTCTTCATCAATCTTTTTTCGAATGCCGCTGAGGCGATCCGCGGAGAAGGGCGCATCACGGTCCGGACCTGGGCGCAGGAAGGGGCGGCGTTCATTGAGGTGGCGGATACGGGGCCCGGGATCCCGGCCAAGGATGTTCCCCACATCTTTGATCCCTTTTTTACGACCAAAAAGGTCGGAGAAGGGACAGGGCTGGGTCTCTCGATCGCTTATGAGATCATCCAGAGGCACCAGGGAAAGATCACGGTCCAGAGTTCGCAGGGAAAGGGGTCTGTCTTTTCCTTGAGAATTCCGGTTTCTGGATAGGTGCGCCTCTCTTCTGCGCATGATCAAAAAAGAGCTCTTTCCCGCCGGCTCCTTTTGTCCCTTGTGATATAATTTTTCGAAAAAAATTTATTCCCAATATCAGGAGAGAGATGGATCCTTTATTCAGAAGAGCTGTTCTCGCGGGGAAGAAATTCGTCGAGCCGTACGGGGCATTGTTCTTTCTGGACCTGGCGGTCTTGCTTCTTTATGCGGGATTGACGTTGTTCCTTGCCCTCCATCATGAGATATGGAGAGATGAGGCCCTGATCTGGCTGATCGCGAGGGATGCGAGCCTCAAACAGATCATTGTTGATATTGCGAGGACCGAGATCCATCCCAGGATGTGGTATCTCATGCTCGTTCCTTTCGCAAAGACAGGGCTTCCTGTCGTAAGCATGCAGGTTCTGCATTGGTTTTTGGCGGTCATGGCTGCCGGCCTTTTCATTCTACGGGCACCGTTCCCGCGGATCGTTCGTTACCTTTTCATTCTGTCATATTTTATGTTCTTCGAATATGCCGTTATCGCCCGGAGTTATGTCCTGGGTGTTCTGTTCCTTTTTCTTGTTGCGGTCCTTTACCGAACACGTTTTAGCAATCCGATCCGTTATTTGATCGTCCTGGCCCTGTTCTTTCATACTGAGATCACTGTCTTTACTTTGGCGGGGACGCTGTTCCTTCTTTTTCTTTTTGAGATGACAAGACAGCGGAGATGGACACCGCCGCTTGTCGCGGTATCTTTTCTGCCCGCCTTGTCCGGCGGGGCGTATTTCCTGCAGATCCTTTCTTTTTCCTCCGGGACATCCGCCTGTCAGTCGTCTCCTGGCGATCTGGGATTCTCCAATATCCTTCGGGCGGTCGGGCATTCCTTTTTCGTCCGGTTCCAGCATGTTTCCTCAGAACTTGCGATCGTGCTGGGGGTCGTGTTCCTTCTTCTTTTTCTATCCCTGATGATCTCACGTCCGAAGATGGTCTTTCTGTTCTTGGGAGGGGTCTCGGGACTTTGTTATATGTTCCTGACCCAATATTCGGGGTATCTCCGTCATCAGGGTTTTCTTTTTCTGGTCGTTCTTTTTGTGTGGTGGATCCGGGTCCATGATCTGGTTGCGCCTTTTAGGGGGTGGGTCGCAGATATTCATGCCCGTTGGACTAGGGAGGGGGAAAGGATCTTTCTTGTCCTGCTCGTTTTCATTCTTTGCCTGTCGTGTTCCCAGACATTTGATGCGGCGAGCCT
>JAAYZZ010000199.1 GCA_012514595.1 Elusimicrobiota bacterium | reverse complement strand
GGGCGTAACCCACAAACGACTGAAGCACCATTGCAACAGTCACGGCAAAAGAGATGATGCGTTTCATGCTTTGTCCTTTTTAAAAAGATGGTTTTTAGACGAAAACACTGGTTGTCAGGAGATGATAAAGGATAGCATGTAAAAGAAACAAACGGCAAGGGGCGGCGCAAGACGAGCAGTCTTACAATCCTTTCTTTCTCAACGACTTACAAAAATCCTCAAAAAAATTGTAGAGAAAATAGAAATTGTGCCGATGAAAGAGAAAAAAAGCCCTGGCCCTATTTTCTTATGCGGATCTTAAAGACCAGCTTCTGAACAAAGGCAGGCCCTTGAGAGGCGGCACACATGGGGCGATGCGACTCCCCGGAAAAGAAAATCGCGAATTCCCCCTCGCGAACGAGAAAAGAAGAAATGTTTGCGCGCGCCGAAAAGAACTGACAGTCTTTCATCTCATCGTATTCGGTTGGATCCGCAAGAGAATCCAAAGGCGCAAACTGCATGATCTCCTCTCCCGAGACCATCAACTGAAGGTCGGCGTAGACCTGATGCGTCTCAAAACGCCCCTCCTCGGCAGGGCGAGTCCGATACGCCCCCGGACGCACAAAAAGATCCCGACCTTTGATCTCGATCTCGGGAACGGCGAACAATCCCTCCCTCTTCTCGGAAAGGAAAGACCGGATGTCCTCGGTAAAAGGAAGTCCGTATCGCCCCAGATTTTCCAGACGGTCCAGGATCATGGCTTTCAAAAATAGGGACTGTCCCTATTTTTTCCTTTTGATCAACCCTTTCAGGACAGGATAATTCCTCTCCGAGGACAGGATATAGAAATCCTTGAGCCGCCAGGGCGCGTCGTTCTTGCGAAAAAGCCCCGCCTCAAGCCGGTCCAGAACATGCCCGTCCTCAAAAGAGCGAAGCTTCAATCCCGCGCGCTCAAAGATCGGCCAGCTCCCGGCAAAGTCCCACAAATGGACGCTCGACAGCGACCCGCACCCCCGACCGATCGCAGGCCAGCAGAATTCGCATACCGCCGCGGAAAAGACCATGGCCCGGCACTCACGCTCGGTCCATTCAAAACGGGTCAGGATCTCATCAGTGGCGATGAAGACCGACCGGCTGGTGATGACCTCATCGATCGGAACGATCGGGGTCTTTCTCTCGTGGTCCGTAAAGGCCTTCTGGACGAAAAAAGCGCCCCTCCCGTCACAGCAAAAAAGCTCTCCCAGCGACGGAAAATACACCACCCCCATCCAGGGTTTACGGTCCTTCATCAGCCCCAGGGAGATCCCGTACTGCGGCATGCGGTTGGCATAGGCGCGGGTGGCATCGATCGGATCCACGGACCAGACGAAGCGCGTCTTCTGCAGGAAGGCCTCATCGAGATAGTCGCCTCTTCGGGGATCCTCCTCGTCAATGAGGACATGGTCGCCCGTGGCGATAAGGTCCCGCAGCCGTTCCTGCGTCAGACGCGAGATCGAACGGTCCGCCTCCGTGATGACCGAGGAATCGGCCTTGAGGTCCGAACGCCTCTCATCGATCAGACGAAGCGCGATCTCGCCACCGTCGCGCACCAGAGAAAGCATGATATTGAAATAATTATTCTCCATAAAGAACACCCCTCACCGCAATCAACATCTCTCCCGGGCCATCAAACAAATCTGTAGACCTTCTTGACGGTCTGAAGAACCTCCCAGGTACAATTGAGCCCCGTCGGAAAGACGGCATAATCCCCGGCCTTGATCTCCACGAGCTGGCTTCCGGCACGGACCTTGACACGCCCCTCGTAAAGATACGCCTGTTCTTCGCTCTCATAATGCCAGTTGAATTTTGAAGGTTCACACTCCCAGACATTCCACACCCCTGTATCCTGAAGGACATCGGGGATCCCCTTCTCGGCGCGCTCGCTGTCCGTAAGCCTTTTCACAGTGATCTCCACGCTCCCTCCTATACCTTGATAAGTTTCTTAAGATGACCGCCGGAAGCACCGTCGATATCGGTAAAATAGATCGCGATCCCCTCTCCCGGCACCAGACGCGAAACGCGGGCCTGCCCTGCCACCACATCCTTCCCCTCCTCATCTCCCGACGGGAATATCGAGAACCCGACCTCATCATTCACCTGGATATAGACGCTGTTGCGCAGGCGAATGAAGGCGCTCTTCATCGAGAGGTCCTTGACCGTGCCCTTGAGGGCGAACTGGGTGCCGATACGGACCTCGGCCGGAAGCTCGAGATTGTAACGGATATCCTGTCTCTGCTCGTGCCCGCCGTAGGACGGTCCTGGATGCATAATGCTCCTCCTTTTAGAATTTCTTGTACCGCCCCATGATCATAGCCTCGGCGAGGATATGCCCCTCCATCGCGGCCTCAAGCTCCCCTCTCTTCACGCCGGGCCGCAGGTCCAATCCTTCATCCAGGGCATAGAGTCTGAAAAAATACCGGTGAACCCCGCGCGGCGGACAAGGCCCTCCCCAGTCCATGCGGCCGAAGTCGTTCCATCCCTGG
>JAAYZZ010000198.1 GCA_012514595.1 Elusimicrobiota bacterium | reverse complement strand
CTGAAGATAAGAAAGGGCCACGATCCCGCCGAGAAGGATGAAAAGGGACAGCAAGTTGACAAGAAGAGAATTCCTGACCGACCATTCCGCGATCTTCATGGCCCCCCTCCCCTCTTTTGAGAAAAGGGTTCTCCGGCCTCGTAGTATTTCTCTAAAAGACCTCCCTCTGTGAGGGCCAGGTCCACAAGAGCACTGCGGTAACGGAGCACGGCCCCGGCCGCAGAAAGCCGGGAGCCCAGGACATCATCCTGGTAACGGATGATCGTATCGATACTGGATCTCCCATAGGAGAATTTCTTTTCCTCGGTTGCGAGCTTCTCGGCTTGAAGATCAGCGGTCTTCTGGGCAGACCGCGCCACCTCCTGGTACACCCGGCAGGCCCTCACCTGATCATGGACCTCGAGGATAATGAGGCGCTCCATCTGCTTGAGCCGGAGGATCGCCTGGGCCTTTTCCAGTTCTGCCTTCTCTTTTTCGGAACGCGCGGCCGTGTTCTCGATCGGGACCTTCACGGAAAGCCCCAGAAAGAACTCTTCTTGGGTGTCGGAGGCGGTCTCATCCCAGGCCTTCTTAAAATGATCACCCAGACCATTCCGGAAAAAACTGGCCTTGAGGTCGATCGTCGGGAGCATGGCATCCCGACTCTTCACCAGGACAAGCCCCAAGGCCTCGACATCCTTGAGCAACGCCTGGTAGTCCTGTCGCATCTGAAATGCGGCCTGGAGGATCTCTGTCTCGTTCCATGCGGCATCATCCAAAGAGAGGGTCTCTGCGGGGATAATAACCGGGGCATTGGCGTCAAGGTTCAACAGATAGGACAAATTTGTCTGCGCCGAGGTCTCATTTTCTTTGGCAAGAGCGCTCTCATTAAGACGCGCGAGGTGATTCGCTTCAGCCGCGAGCACATCGCCATCCTCAGAAAGGCCTGTTGTGCGCTTCTCTTTCTGGGCCTTATAAAGCGCCTCGGACTGCCGGACCATCTCCTCCTCGACCCCAGAACGGGCCCTCTCAAAGACCAGGGTCCAATACGCTTTCTGAACGAGCGCCAGTTCCGCTTCGATCTTGCGCCAGGAAAAGAACCCGGCGATCTCGCTCTGAATATCCGCGATCCGGACCAAAAGTCTATCGGCCCGACCGAAGAAATTCCGTCCCATCTCCTGCTCGATCGTGACCCCGAGGGTCGTCTCATGGGTCAACGTCGGAAGATTGGTCCAGTCCCGGGCATTCGTGGCATCAACATCGACCGATGTTCCACTCGGCAACTTCTTGCTCAGCCCCACGTCATAATTGTTCTCCTGGGAATCCGTACCATAAACCGTCGACGTGCGCGCCTTGCCGTTCTCCCTGATGTTGACATCCGCAGTTAAATAGGCGTCAAAAAGAGATCTCGCGCCTTTGGCTCCGGCCTTCGCGATTCGGGCATCGTATTCGGCGATCTGGATAGCCAGGCTGTTCTGGACCGCGAGCCGCGAAACGTCCTCAAGCCCCAGGGGCAGAGACCTGACCTCCTCGGCCCTCACCAAAGAAGAAATCATCACCGCAGTGAATACCAAAAAAAAGAATCCCGAAGAACGTCTCATAACACATCCCTCATCCGCCTGAGGATGTCAACAAAGGTCTTTGAATCATGAAAGGAGATCTTCTCAAGAAGTCCTGTCCAACGGTCAACCGCAAGATCATAAAGCTTTCGGGCCGTCCTTTTCCCTTTGGACGTCAGATGGACCTGGATCGCCCGACGATCATCAGGGTCCGGAATGCGCCTCACATGACCGGACTGTTCCAATCTGTCCACAATTCCCGTCATGGTCGGGGCAGAGACCTGCATATTATCACTCAAGGCCGAGAACCGCTGAGGCCCCTTCTGAAAGATCGCGATAAGGACAAAAAGCTGAGCCTGCGGGATCCCAAAATTATGGAAAAATTCAAAGAGGAGCCTCCGGATGATCTGTGGCATCACCTCGGTGACTTCCTGGGCGATCTCGCGCGCTCGGGACATTCCGCCTCCTTGATGTTAGGACTGCTAAAGTTTAGCATTGCTAAATAGAATGTCAAGCTGCTGACAAAAAACCAAGGGCATCACACCGGCTTCCTAGAATTATAAAAAGAAAAGCCCGCCAGAGGTTATCCCTCTGACGGGCTTAAAGAAAACCGGTAACTATCTACTCTCCCGGGTCCAAAGGACCAAGTACCATCGACCTTGAAGGGCTTAACGGCCGTATTCGGAATGGGAACGGGTGTTGCCCCTTCAGCATCGTTACCGGAAATATCTGACAATCAAAGCAGTAGAAAAAAGGTTTTACAAGTGAGAAAAAGTTACGCAAAAAAAGGACAAGTGTTTGGCTAATTAGTACAGCTTAGCTGAACCCCTTTCAGGGCTTACACACGCTGCCTATCAACCTCGTAGTCTACGAGGTGCCTTCACCGTATTGCTACGGATCGATGATTCATCTTGAGAGGGGCTTCGTACTTATATGCATTCAGCACTTATCCCTTCCGAACATAGCTACCCGGCCATTACCCCTGGCGGGATAACCGGAACACTAGAGGTTCGTCTCTCCTGGTCCTCTCGTACTAAGGAGAGCTTCTCTTCAATCATCGTGCGCCCACACTGGATAGAGACCGAACTGTCTCACGACGTTCTAAACCCAGCTCACGTGCCGTTTTAACCGGCGAACAGCCGGACCCTTGGGACCTTGTTCAGCCCCAGGATACGACGAGCCGACATCGAGGTGCCAATCCGCGCTGTCGATATGAACTCTCGAGCGCGATCAGCCTGTTATCCCCAGAGTACCTATT
>JAAYZZ010000197.1 GCA_012514595.1 Elusimicrobiota bacterium | reverse complement strand
TCGATAGCGATTCCATAGATGTGATCATTTCAAACTGTGTCATCAACCTTTCGCCCGATAAGGAGGCCGTTTTTAAGGAGGCGTTTCGGGTTCTTAAGACTGGCGGCAGGCTGACGGTTTCTGATCTGGTTATCGCGAAGGAATTGCCAAGGAAGATCAAAGATTCTGTTGAGGCGTATGTGGGTTGCCTCGCCGGAGCCATTAGGAAGGCAGAGTATCTGGGGTTTATTGAGAAGGCGGGGTTCAAGGATATCAGGATAGTAAGCGAGGCGGGTTATCCGGTGGACGCGATGTTCGACGGTCTTGAAGACGCTCAAGACGCGATTGTGAGCATAAAAGTTTCTGCGGTAAAAAGATGAACGGAGGTAAGAAATGAAAATAGAGATCCTAGGAATCGGTTGCCCGAAATGTAAACAACTCACGGCGAACGCCGAGGAGGCAGTTAAAGAGCTTAACATTCAAGCCGAGATCGGCAAGGTTATGGACATCGACAAGATCACCGAATACGGTGTCATGATGACGCCCGGGCTCGCCGTGGACGGCAAGGTGGTCTCATCCGGGAAAGTCTTGAATAAGAATGAGATCAAAACAATCCTTTCAGGAGGCGGATGTGAGAAAAACAATTCAGGCTCTTGCGGTTGTTGCGGTAATTAGCGCGGGAACCTTTGTTTTTGCCCAATCGAGCCAGCGGGCGAAAGTCGTGGCGTATTATTTCCATGGTTCATTTCGGTGTGTGACCTGTACCAACATGGAGAAGTACTCAAAAGAGGCGTTCGAAACGAACTTTAAGGATGATCTTGCCTCCGGCAGGCTTGAGTTCAAAGCCGTGAACGTTGATGATCGGGGGAATGAGCATTTTGTCGACGATTACAAGTTGTACACCAAGTCGCTTATTCTGTCCCTGATCAAAGACGGCAAAGAGGTTGGATCAAGAAATCTTGATAAGATCTGGGAACTCGCCCGAAATAAGCAGAAATTTATTGAGTATGTGACGGCTGAGGTGAATGTCCTAATGAAGGAAGCACAATGATGGAGCTGTCGATTGCTTTGGGTTCAGCTCTTTGGCTGGGGATATTGACATCAATCAGTCCATGTCCTTTGGCGACAAACATCGCGGCGGTATCGTTCCTTTCAAAGAAAATAGCACATCCGGTTATGGTGTTTTTGTCGGGATTGGCCTATATTCTCGGCAGGATGGTTGCGTATGCGGCGTTAGGCTGGATTATTATTAGTTCGCTTCTAAACGTTCCGGAAGTTGCCCAGTTCTTACAAAAATACATGTCAAAGGCGCTGGGCCCTCTTCTTATTCTGACCGGCCTGTTTTTATTGGAGATCCTTACGATTAAACTGCCGGGTCTTGTTTTATCTCAAAAGCACCACAATAAACTTGTCGAGTCCGGTGCGCCGGGGGCTTTTCTTTTGGGGCTCATATTCGCTTTGGCGTTTTGTCCGGTCTCCGCGGCGTTATTCTTTGGCAGTTTGATCCCATTGGCGCTTAACAGTAAAGCAGGGACTTTGTTGCCAGTTATTTATGGGGTTGGGACGGGGATTCCGGTGTTGGGGTTCGCTGTGGTGATCGCATTAGGTGTTACATCAATGAGCCATTGGTTTAATAAGGTCACAAGGCTTGAATTTTATACCCGCAGGATCACCGGATGGATCTTTATTCTTGTTGGTTTGTATTACGTCGGGATTTATATATTAAAACTATTTTAACAGGGGCATTACTATCGAATAGTATCTCAAAGAAGTTCCGGTGATGTTTTTTGTTCTCTGCGAATGGATTGATGTATAATCCCCGCATGTCAGTGGTCTTAAAAACACGCAAGATCCCGTCCCGCCATCAGCCGAGAGGCTTTCGGATCCTTCATGACGATGCGGCCATTATCGTCGGAGAGAAGGCCCCGGGACTTCTCACCGTCCGTGCGCCGTACGAGCGCGAGGAGACGGTCCATCATGCCCTCAATCTTTATGTGAGAAAAGGGAATTCAAAGTCGCGTCAGTGCGTGTTTGTGGTGCATCGTCTGGACCGGGAGACCTCCGGGCTCCTCGTCTTTGCCAAGACCCCCGAGGCCCAGTTCTTTCTGAAAGACAACTGGGATAAGACCGAGAAGATTTATCACGCCGTCGTCCATGGCCGGATGTCCCGGAAGGAAGGCCTGATCGAGAGCCATCTTCTTGAGGATGAGGATTACCGGGTGCGTTCCGTGGATCAGGAGGACGGGGGGAAGCTTGCCAGGACACAGTACCGGGTCCTTGAGGAGACCCACCGGTTCTCCCTGGTCGAGGTGCATCTTTTGACCGGACGTAAGAACCAGATCCGCGTTCATTTTGCCGAGAGCGGCCATCCCATCGTCGGGGATTCACTCTACGGTCTCAAGGCGACGCATTATCCGCGCCTGGCCCTCCATGCCAGCCGGTTATCATTTCTTCATCCGGTGACGGGAGAGCGGCTCGCCTTTGAGTCGCGCCTTCCGCATTTCTTTACGACCCTTCTGGCTCCGGTCTCCGGGCCAAGGAGCTGAGGCATGTGGCTTCTTTTGTCCCTCCTGACCGCGGTCGCCACCTCCGCCGTGGACATCATCGGTAAACGTCTCGTCGGGAAGGTGAGCCCCTATGTGATCGGGTGGGCGGGCGGGTTCTTTTCCCTTCCCTTTCTTCTGGTTCTCCTTCTTCTGGAGAGACCGGGGCCTGTGGCTCCGATATTCTGGGTTGCGCTGGGGACGGCTGCGGTCACGCTCAGCACGAGCACCATCCTCTTTTACAAGGCCATCGAACGGGGAGATCTGTCCGAGACCGTCCCGATCCTGACCTTTACGCCGATCTTTCTGTTGATCACATCGCCTCTGATCGTCGGAGAGTTTCCGTCCCTTCTGGGGATCCTGGGGATCCTCCTGATCGTGGGGGGCGCCCAGATCCTTTTTGCCCATCCGGATGAGCCGGGTCTTCTCGGCCCCTTCCGCCGGATGATCCGGGCTCCGGGAAGCCGGGCGATGCTGTGGGTCGCGATCATTTACAGCGTCGGGGCGAATATTGACAAGGTCGGTGTCCAGGCGTCGAGCCCCGCCGTCTGGGGGCTCGCCATCAATATGGTGATGGCGCTTCTTCTGGGAGCCATGATGGTCATGAAGGGGAGGGGTGTGGTCGGCCAGATCCTTCAGCATAAGGGCCCGCTGATCCTCACGGGCGTGTGTGTGGCCCTGATCTTCCTTTTTCAGATGTCCGCTCTCCAGCTGACGATCGTCCCGTATGTCATTTCCGTCAAGCGGATCAGTATTGTTCTGACCTCGGCCTGGGGTGTTCTGTTCCTCCGCGAGCAGGGGGGATGGCGGCGGATCTTCGCGGCGGGGCTCATGGTCGCCGGAGTGTTTGTGGTCTCATTCGCGCGGTGATGTGCGGAGGGTATCGCAACCGGAGGCGGGATCGATCTTCTCGTCACAAGACGGATCCGTGCCGGCATCAGGGCCTGCTGTGAAGGGGCCCGGGTCCGCGGGGACGCGGCCGTCCGGGAAAGTTTCTGGAAACAGCCCGTGCTTTACCGGCCGGAGAGATGGCGGATATCATCGCGCGCTTTCTTGTGGACAAGGACGCTCTTAAAATGTATTTTAATGGTCTATGGCTTTTCTCGTCAAATTCCTCGTCGCATTCTGCAGTATCTGTTATGAACTGATCCTGGCGCAGTCCCTGTCCGCCTTCCTGGAAAATACGGTCCTGAGGTATTCCATCACGATCGGGCTTTATATGTTCGCCATGGGGATGGGGGCCTTGGTGGTCGAGAGACGGCGCGGGTCGGCGGTCTGTCTGTTGTGGAAGATCGAGGTCGCCCTGACGATCATCGGAGCCCTGGGCATCCCGAGCCTTTTTCTCGCTGAACATCTTCTGTCTTCGCGTTGGTTCTTTGCGCTCTGGGCCCATGGTCTCATTCTTTTGATCGGGTTCCTGACGGGCTTTGAACTCCCGCTCGTCTTGAGGATGGTCGGGGAGAAGGATCCGGGCTTGCGACACAAGATCCTGGCTTTTGACTACGCGGGGGCGTTTGCGGGGTCCCTCTTTTTCGTGTTCTTTATTTATCCCTTGATCGGTCTGGTGCCCGCCGGGTCGGTCGTGGCGCTTCTGAATGCCGTGGCCGGGCTTCTCTTGGTCCGTTCCTCCTGGGGAAGGGACCTCCAAGGCAGGGGGCCGTGGCAGATCGGATTGGTCGTGTGTCTGATCGCGGGGGTCGCGGCATCCCCCCTGATCGAGAAGGCCCTGCTTGGACTTTATCTGCCCTAAAAAAAGGCGCTGGGATGTTCAAGACGTTCGGACAACATTATCTCGTCGAGTACATTGGGTGCGAGGCTGATCGTATCGCCTTCGTGGGTCCGGTCCGGGAGGCATTGCTTCGGGCGGCGGAGGAGAGCCGCGCGACGATCCTCGAGACATTCTTTCATCAGTTCGAGCCTAAAGGCGTCAGCGGAATGCTGTTTATCGCGGAATCCCATTTTTCCATCCACACCTGGCCCGAAGACGGCTATGCGGCTTTTGATGTCCTGACCTGCGGGCGGATGGAGCCGGAGAAGGCCGTGGAGTCCCTCCGAAAGAGCCTCGGAGCCCGGGATGTCCGTTGCCGGGTCGTCTCCCGCGGATACGGGCCCGAAGGGGGGAGCGCATGAAGATCCCTATTCTGCTTTTGTCCTTTGTCCTGGCGTTCCTCAGTCTTCTTTATGAGCTGTTGATCGCCCAGACTATGGGATTTTTGACGGCCAATGCCGCGGCATGGTACGGGATCACCATCGGGGTCTTCATCGGGTCCATGGGGATCGGGGCCGCCTGTGTTGGGGTGTTCCCCTATCAGCGCGATGCGAGGGGGTCCCTGGCCGTTGTGGAGTCTCTTCTGGCGTTCATCGGGGGGGCGGCGGTCCTTCTGCTGTACCAGGCCCATGCCTTGGCCCTTTTTCTGGAGGGGAACGAGCAGGTGGCTTTGGGAAAGCTGGTCTTTTTCTTTTCGGGGATCGTGACGGCCGCTGCCGTGGGTCTTTTGACAGGGTTCGAGGTCCCGATCCTTCTTGAGATGGGACGGTCGGATCCCGCTCGACGGATATCTGCGGAAAAGGTGTTGGCTGCAGATTATATCGGGGCTTTGACTGCGGGGTGCCTTTTTCCCCTTGTTCTCCTTCCGCATCTGGGGCTTCTGCGGATCGGGGCCGGGGCCGCGGTCGTCACAGGGTTTGTGGCCCTTGGTCTCGCCCAAAGGTCCAAAGAGGAGGATCGGCCTCTCTTTCTGACCGTGGGATTCCTTTTGCTCGCGGCCTTTTCACTCATCTTTGTGCTCGGTTCCCGGATCGAGACCGCGCAGGCCAAAGGCTATTATTTTTCTGGATCTGCGTCCTGGACCCCGCAGGCTGGCTCGGTGTCTTTGGGGAGCGGCCGGGTTCACCGGGACCGTTCTCCCTATCAGGTCATTGATCGTGTGGATTTTCCCGGAGGACAGGATCCGGACCTTGCCGAAATGGTCCGGAGTTATCTTTTGCGGCCCGATCAACAGCATGCTCTCTCGGGGTGGGGGCTCTTCTTGAACGGGGATTTCCAGTTCTCTGCGGATACCGAGGCCCTCTATCATGAGGTCTTTGCCCATGTGCCTCTGGCGGCCTCGGGGCTTTCTCCCCGGCGGGTGCTGGTCCTGGGCGGCGGCGATGGGCTCCTGGTCCGGGAACTGCTCAAGGTCCCCTCGGTCGAGGAGGTGGTCCTGGTGGATATCGACCCTGTGGTGGTCTCTTTGTTCCGCAAGGACCCTGTCTTGCGAGCGCTGAACCGCGATGCGCTGGGGGATCCCCGGGTGCGGGTCATCGTCGGAGATGCGTATGACTTTGTCCGCCGGAATCACGAGAAATACGATGCGGTCTATCTCGATTTTCCGGCCCCGTCGGATTACGACCAGAGCAAGCTTTACAGTCAGGAATTCTATACGTTCTTGAAAGACCGCCTGGGCCCTCAAGGAGTTGTGGCCCTGGGGGTCCCGGGACTTTTTCCCGTCAATGATGAGGCCTGGGGAGGCCGTGAGATGTCTTTGTGGTCGGATTACGCCGCGCCGCTCCGTGCCGGGGGATTTGTCCGGCTGGTCCCGTTCTTTTCCCGTCTGGAGGAGGACAATGCTCAAGCCCTGGCGGTGATGCGCAGACTCTATAAGGGAGCTGAGGGCATGGTGCGCCGCGATGTGTCTCCCGACGGCCGGGAGGTCAGGGCGGTCGAGATCCGCGGCGAGGAGAACGTGGCCCGGGAGATGCTGAAAGAACATGTGCGAAAAATGACCGCGGGGTTCATCCTGGCGGTCCCGGATGACAGGGTCCTGCCTCTGGAGGAGGGAAGGTTGCGGACCGAGGGGCTGGATGTCCTTGATCAGCGCCGGTTCCTTCTCAGTCTCAAGGCCGGCGAGGGATTTGACGAGGGGGCCGGGAGGGTCAATTCCGTTTTTCGTCCCGTCATCGCGGGGAAGGAAGGGGTCCTCGAAATCCGCTCGCCGTATTGATTAATTCCGGATCGATTATTATAATGAGCGCGTTAACAGAGGGGACCCATGGACCTTAAGCTGAAGAAGTTCCTCGCAGGCGAATGGTTGATGTTCCTCGTCATCGGCTGTTTTTGGGCCGCCGCGATGTTCCTGCCTCTTTTTCTGACCCGGGCCCTGAAGGATCCGTCCCAGGCTCTTGAGAATTTCCTCATCATGTGGGGGCCGTATCTTGTTTATTTTTCCGCCCGATCTGTCATGCTGTTGATCCGGTCCGTCATCCGGGCTTATCTGGTCGCGAATTATTTCTTTACGTCCGGCCGACAAAAACAGCTGGCTCAGGAGTGGATCCTGCTCTTTCTTTTGGTGATCGTCTGGGGTTGCGTTATGGCCTACCCTCTTTATGTGGCCGATCTTTTCGATGGGTGGGTCAGGGTCCTTTTTAACACAGGTGTTGTTCTGGGGCCGTATGTTGCTCATTGGCTTCTTCGCCTGGGCTGGATGTTGATGGGGTTGATAGCCTGGGCGGTGCGGATCATCCGACGACCAGCGTGATCCCGGAAAGAAATCTGAAACAAACAGAGGGCAGAGCCTCTTTTGGTATATAATGAATTTGTTCGTTCAGTAAAAGAGAGCGTCAAAAAGGAGGGGTAGGTATGGAAGGATGGAAATTGATCTTTTGGGGACCCACCAGCAGCATCCTGAGCAAGATCGGTGATTTTCTTCTGATATTCATCGGGGCAATGGCCATCCTCCTTTTGGGGTGGATCATCGCAAGGGTCTTGAGCGGATTGGTGCAGAAGGTCTTTCAGGCTTTGAAGTTCAATGATGTTGCCAACAAGTACGGCCTTACCGATATCCTGAACAAGGGAGGGGTCACGCTGACTCCCACGGCTCTTTTGGGGGCCTTGGTCTACTGGGCGGTCATCATCGTGGCCCTGGCGGTCACGGTCGACGCGATCGGCCTGACGGTCGCGGCGGACATTCTTGAGAAGATCATCGGCTATATCCCGAACGTGATCGTGGCGGTGTTCGTGGTCTTCATCGGAATGTTCGTGGCCGGTCTTATTTCCGGGGCGGTCAGGACCATGGCCGCGAATGCGAACCTTCCGCGTGCGGAGTTCCTGGCGAGCATCTCGAAGGGGGCGATCCTGGTCCTCACGGCGGTCCTGGCGCTCGACGCGCTCAACATCGCGAGTTTCTTTGTGACCACCACGTTCCAGATCTTTTTTGCGGCGGTGTGTTTCATGCTCGCCCTGGCCTTTGGGCTCGGCGGGAAGGACCTCGCGGCCAAGGTCCTTTGGGATTTTTATAATAAGCAGAACATGAACAAGTAACTTCACGGGCTCTTTGATAAAAAGCGCGGATGTTGAAAGCATCCGCGCTTTTTCTTTTCTATGCGACGGATCAAACCCGCCCTTGTCCTTTCTGCGCTCTTTCTGGGCCTCTCTTCATCCCTGGCCCAGGTCCTTCTTTTGCGTGAGGTCATGTCGGCCTTCGGAGGCCATGAAGGGCTCTATGCCTTCTTGATGGCCGGATGGCTTCTGGCCACAGGGGTCGGGGCCGCCCTGCATCTCCGTCCTGGGCGGGCATGGACACTCCGGATCCTTGTCGGCACGGGCGTTCTGTTCCTGGCCTCCTTTTTCGCGGCGCGGATGCTGCGGGTCTGGATCGGTCTTCCAGCGGGGATGGTGGTCGATGCGTTCTCCGTCGGACCTTTGGCGGGCCTGTTGGTTGTTCCTCTCTGTCTGGGGTATGGGGCGCTTTTCTCCGCCCTGGTGTCCTGGGTGAAGGAGGACTCCGCAGCGGAACGGGGGATCGGGATCTACGTCTGGGAGGCCCTGGGGTTTGTGGCGGGAGGCGCGGGGGCCACGCTGTTCTTTCTTTGTCCTATCCCCGCGCTGGCGATCGCCTGCGCGCTCGCGCTTGGTCACTTTGCCCTTTTTTTCTTTTTCATCGGGCGTCCCGCACTGGTGTTCGTTCTGTTAGGGGTTTCTGGGTTTTCCGGTCTTTTTCTTGTGACGCGGGCCGATCAGGCTCTCTGGAAAAGACAGTGGCCCGGGATGAGCGCGGTACGGGTCGAAGATACGGTCTACGGCCGGGTGATGGGGGTGATCCGTCACGGGCAGGCGAATCTCTTTGAGGATGGACATCTCTCTTATAGTTCCGGGGACTTTCTCGGGAGCGAAGAGACCGTTCATTACGGATTTCTGACACAGGGACATCCCCGTCAAGTTCTCATCGTCGGGTGTGATGGGGGCGTGCTCACCGAGGCCCTGAAATATCCGGAGGTCCTTGTCGATTGCGTGGAGCAGGATCCGGAGCGTCTTGTGCTCCTTCGCGCCCTGATCCCATCAGAGGCGATCCTCCTTGATCATGACCGGGTGCGGGTCATCAAGGGAGAGGCGCGCCGGCATATCCGGGGGGCGTTGCGGCGTTATGATGTGATCGTCTCGCGGGCGCCGGATCCGTTGTCTTTGTCCCTGAACCGTTATTTCACCCGGGAGTATTTCGAGGAGGCCCGACGGGCCTTGAGGCCCGGGGGGGTCTTTGTCACATTTGCTTCAGGGGGCGAGAACGCGATCAATCCCGAGGCGGAGGCCCTTTTGGCCACGCTTGAGGTGACGCTGCAGGATGTCTTCCCCGCGGTCCGTCTTCTGTGGGGGGAACGGATGGTCTTTCTGGCCGCTGAAGATCCTGCCCAGGTCTCTCTTGACGGAGAAGGTCTTCTTTCTGCCCTTCACGCTCATGGGGTCTCGACGAGGTTCCTGGAGCCGTACGCATTCCTTGGCCGCTTCGATCCGATCCGGATGCGTCTGGCGGAGAGGATCGCGCAGAGGCCCGCAGCACTGAATACCGATGCGCGTCCGTATGCCGTGATCCGGGCCGCGGTCTTTGTCTCCACCCGTTTTTCATCCGTTGTCGGGCGGGTCCTCGCCCTGGCCGAAAGGCCTCTGGTTGTCGCGTTGGCGATCCTTCTTGTGGGAGCAGGGATCCTGGTCCTGGCCTTTTCTCCGGCGGGGGTTCCGGGGGCGGTGGCCGTGACCTGCGGGATGACCCAGATGATGGCGCAGGTATCCATCCTTCTTTATTTTCAGTCGCTTTTCGGTGTTCTGTTCGGATGGATCGGGGCGCTCAATGGGACGTTCATGTTGGGGGCGGCATTGGGGGCCGCGAGCGTTTCTTTTCAGCGCGAGGTCGGATTTCTGGACCTGCGGCGGATCCAGCTGCTGGCCGTTCTTTTTCTGGTGAGTCTCATCATTTTGTCGCAAGGGACATTTTTCGACGAAAGACTGACCGGCCCGCTGTTCTTTCTGGCCTCTTTGATCGCGGGGGTCATCGGGGGGCGGCAGTTTGGGATGACGGTCCGGACCGCGCGCAAGAGAGCCGGGATCCTTTATGGTCTCGACGTGGCCGGGGCCGCCCTGGGGGTCCTTCTCTGCGGTCTGTTCTTTATTCCGCTGATCGGCCTGGCCGCCACGCTTCTCATCGCGGCCATGTTGAATTTCTTGGTCTGGGCGGTCTCCCTCTCTCAGCCAGCCAATCCGTCGTCCGAATGATAAAAGAGCGCCTCTCTGAGACCTGTCCCTGCGCTCTTTGACAGCCACAAGAAGCGTGCCAGAAAGAGTCCGGCCAGACATGTGAGAAGGGTTTTTAGGAATTCCCGACGGGTCATAGGGGTGGCCTTTCTATTTCCAGATCCCCGGGATCCTGCTCCCGCAGGCATCACAGGTCCCCTCGGCAAGATTGCTGCTCAGGATCTGGTATCCCCGGCGACGGATCAAGATCTTGCCGCAGCCCGGGCAGAAGGTGTTGTTTCCCGGGTGTCCGGGCATATTTCCGGCATACACAAATGAGAGCCCTTCGGCCCGGGCCAGTTCCCAGGCATGGGTGAGGGTCTCTTCTGGCGTGGGGGGGAGGTTTTGGAGTTCATGCGTGGGCCAGAACCGCGAAAAGTGGAGCGGCGTATCGCTGCCGCAATGCTCTTTGATCCAGCGGATGAGGGCCAGGATGTCCTTGTCGGTGTCGTTCCACGTCGGGACAAGAAGATTTGTGATCTCGACGTGAACTCCCATCCTTTTCATGGTCAGGATGGCCTCCAGGACCGGGGTCAGTGTCCCCTGTGACATCCGTCGATAAAAGTCATCGCTCATGCCCTTGAGGTCCACGTTCGCGGCTGTGATGAAGGGGCACAGGGCCTTGAGCGGTTCCTGTTCGATGTATCCTGCCGTGACGAGGATGTTGAGCAGTCCCTGGTCTTTGGCGAGGCGCGAGGTGTCGAGGGTGTATTCGTAAAAGACGATGGGGTCGGTGTAGGTGTAGGCGATCGACCGGCAGTCGTAACGACGCGCGTTCTCCACCACGCTCGCGGGAGGAAGGTCGATGTTGGGCGTTTCTTCCGGCGGGCGCTGGGAGATCTGCCAATTCTGGCAGTAGAGGCAGTGCAGGTTGCATCCGGCGGTGGCGATGGAGAAGGAGGAAGACCCCGGAAGAACATGAAAGACAGGTTTCTTTTCGATCGGGTCCACGTGGGCGGCGCAGGCCTTTCCGTAGACGAGAGAATAGAGCTTCCCGTCGATATTCGCCCGGACACGGCAGTCGCCCCGCTCTCCTTCCTTCAGGCGGCAATGACGCGGGCACAGGTCGCAGGTCACGGTCCTCATGGTGTCTCTCTCCAGTAACGGGCCTCATGAGGGCTGAGCCCGGCCGCGGCGAGGGTCTCTTTTAGTCTTTGTCCCGCCGGATCATTCGCCGCGGATGCCGGGTCTTGCGCTGTTGTGAGGAAAGGCGGTTCGGCTATTCGACTTCCGACCACGCCTCCCAGAAGAAGGAGGGCGCCCAGGAGAAAGGCGATGAAGATCCTTTCCGCGGCATCTCGTTGGCGCCTTCCGGTCTCTTTCGGAATATGGGCCTGGACCACGATGCCGGTCCGGGACAGGCGCAGGCATTGTTCGGGACATATCGTGAGACACTTTCCGCAGAGCAGACATTCGGCCGGGTCCACGACGACCTCGAGCGGCCGGTCCGTTCCGTCGGAAGACCGGCCCGGGGCCATGGCCTGGACAGGGCAGGCCGCCACACACTGTCCGCAGGAGGAGCAGCCTTTTTGCGGCTTGATCCTGAACAGGGAGAAGCGGCTGAGGAGGCCGGTCATCGCCCCGACGGGGCAGAGGTGCGCGCAGAAGAACCGGTAGTAAAAGATCGAGGCGATGATCATCATGACCATGAAGGCCCAGGCGATCCTGGTCCCGGTCCCGGTAAAAAGCGGCACGAAGGGTTCCATTCCTTCGGCGGGAAGGGAGCTGCCCTGCCACAGGCAGAGCGCGGTCAGTCCGAACAAGAGAAGGACTTTTGTCCTTTGAGCGCCCCGATACGTGGAGGGCGGTATCTTTTCGGGATGCTGCACCATTTTGTGAAGGGCCTCCTGGAGAATCCCGAAAGGGCACAGGGTCCCGCAGTAGATCCGCCCCAGGAGCAGTGTCGGGACGATGCCGATCACGAGGGTCAGCCACCAGAGGATGTTCACGGACGGGGAGGGGCTGTTCCCCAGGCCGATATGGATGATCTGAACGATCGAAAGCATGGAGGCGGTCATCAGGCCGAAGAAAAGGAACCCGCCGGCCATGGTGATCCAGCGTAGCGTGACGTTCCGGTGGATAATGGCCAGGGTCCCTGAGATCAGAAGAAGGATGCCGGTAGAGAAAAGGAGAATTTTCTCGACGGGTGTGGTAGGGTTGTGTTTGGGAAGTGACGAGGGGATGCCGAGAAGTTCTCTGCGGAACCTGTCCCGGATCTGTCGGACTGCCAGGGTCACGGCTTCACTTGAGACCGTGGCGCGTGTGATCGCATCGATATCGGTCTTCAATTCCAGAGGGGCCGTGGGACCTTTTCCCATGAATTGATGGAGGAAGGCTTCCATACTTTTGAGGTAGGAGGGGCTTTCCTGATGGCGGATGATCCGGACATCTTTGATCCGGGCCTCCCCGTTCAGCACGACGCCGATGTCCATGGGGCCGCCGTAACCGCGGGGCTGAAGGTCGAGATCTTGTGCGGTGACAAGATAGACCGTCTCTCCTTGAGGGGGGCTTGCCGCAATATGGGGAAAGGGATCGGTTCTTCTTTCGCAGAGAGTTCCCGACGGGAGACTTGATTCGCAAGAGAAAGGGGCGCGATCCTTGGGGGTGCTGTCATGGTGCTGGCGCAGGAGTCCGCCGATGGTCAGAAGAAGCGCGAAGAGAATCAGGGGAAGAGCCTTTCGCATGAATTTATTTTATTCGCTTTGCGGTCGATGTAAAACAATTAAAATAAATCGGAACAAAGATTGATAGGTCCTGTTTTCATTTAAAGGAGAGATATGGGAAAGGTCATTTCAAACGAGGCGGATCTGGCGGCCGTGTTGCGCCGCATTGAGGAGAAGGTGGATGTGCTGGACCGAAAGATGGAGGCCATGGCCTCTCATGTGATCAGCCGGCTCGGGTCGCCAGGGTTGGGCGCCCCGGCCCCGGCTACGGGCCCTGTGCGGCCGCACGATCCGGTCCCCGGTGTGAATCGAACGCCTCCTCCGGCCCGGGGTGAATCCAGGCCCGTCTCCGTCCCGGAGCCGCGTGTCCGGCCAACGTATCAGATCGTCTGCGCGGACTGTCAGCAGCCGTCCGAGGTCCCCTTCAAGCCCACCGGCGACCGTCCGG
>JAAYZZ010000196.1 GCA_012514595.1 Elusimicrobiota bacterium | reverse complement strand
GATTGTCCACAACATTCCGTGCCAGGGACCGATCATCGGCCTCGGGATCCAGCCCGACGGGCCTCCGCCGCTGCAATTCATCGTCGTACGGCATCGCCGCATCACTCCGCTGATCGATCAACACGGACAACCGTTCCCCAAGTGCCCGGCGGAATTCCGGCACGACCGAAGGAAGAACCAGGCCCTGCTCTCCGCGAACCTGGACGATCTCCCCGACTATACCGGCCTGGGAAAAGAACATCGGCTCAAAACCCGGAACAGCGACCTCCACGGCACGATCCCCCCCGCCAGACACCACCCTCATGCGCACATCAGCCCCAAGAGGCAGGGCATACGTCAATCCCTCTGTCCCGACGGAGAAAGGCTTGTCCTGGTCCAAGGCGTCCCGAAACTGACCCAGGGCGCTTTCCGCAGCGTCCAGGCTGATCCGAAAAGATATCGTTCCCAGCTCTTGGGGTGTCTTTCCCAGACGGATCCCCTCAAGGAGGGCCGCCCTCTCACTCTTCAAAAAGAATGCGGTGCTCATAAAAGAAAGGGCCAGGGCAATACGGCTGCGCAAGACAGCAGGGATCGAAACCGAATCCTTCAAGACTGACCTGACCATTCTCTCCCAATAGTCTCTTTTCAGAAACTCCAGGAGCGCATTAACCATCGATGATTCCGAATCAGCCCCGGGCCTGATCATTTCAAGGGCCTCGATAATACTCGGAGAAATCCCCGGGATCCCCGGGTCCACAGCCCCCGCAAGAAGACCGCGATCCGAAGACAGCATCAGACGCTTGGTATCAGAAAGGATCTTTTGGACCGCTTCTTTGATGAATCTCTCCTCAAACCCCTGGACACTTGTCTCCAAATCCGCGACCCTCTGCTCGATGCCGGAAGCCTCAACGACCACGCGAGAGAGGCGACCCAGGATCCGGCCCAGAAATCCTTGGGCCCTCGGTGCGACCCGCAACGCCTCCGGATCGGAAGCGCGCACAACCGTGACCCGCTCGGCAAAGTCAGGATCAAACCCGCCGGAGAAATACTGTCGGGGAATGATCTCTTTCGAATACTCATCGACATCTTCCTTGATGAGATTGAACACCCCCTTCTTGAAGGCCGCGACATACTGTTGATAGATCGCGTCATTGTTCGCAGGGTCCTGGTCGACGCCAAGGACCTTGGCGCGGTCCGCATAGATCTGGCCCAGAAGGGATCTCTTGAGCGCCTGCTTGTACCAGGTCGCCAGGATCATGGCGCTGTAGATCTCACGCAATGGCGCGAAGGTCCTGCCTTCATTGATCTCCCGCTCGATCTCGGGGATCAGGACCTCGCGAACGATATCCGAAGAAAGCGAGGCGACCTCATCCCTCTCCGCCCGGTCCGTAAAGACGGAACTGCCCGTGTTCTCCTGAAGGGAGACATAGTCCTGTTCGGTCAGGACCTTGAGACGGCTCTCAACGACAAAGGCGCCCTGGGCCTCCTCCCAGACGAGCGCACTGTCAGGCGTGATCCACACCTTATTGAAGGCGCTCATCGGAACCTCGACATCCCCGAGCTTTTCTTTGGCCCGCGCATAGACGCGGCTCCAGAACTCCCGCCCCAAATCCGTATCGGGATGGATCAAGGACGCGGTCAGCTGCTTCAAAAGATAATCCTGCGCCAGAAGATCCCGGCCCATCTCCGTGAGACCAAAGCGGTCATCAATGATGCGGTCTTTCTCATAAGGAGAAAGGTTCACCCACTGGTCTTTTTCGGGGATCGTGAGGGCGGCGAAGAAATACTTGATGGTCTGGCGATACCTTTGCGACTGCCCGGCCTCGGGAACAGCCGAATCCCCCTGGTCGATGAGAAAATCGAACTTAAGGGGATCATCCGGATGGACGAGGATCCCGGCCAAATGGACACCCTCAAAACGCGGACTGGAAAGGACCATGGCTCCCGGACCAGGCAGAACCCCAAATCCGGCAACAGCTTGCGCGAAACCCGCAGGCGGAACCACGCAGCTCAAGAAAAAGCTAACGAGCATAAGAGACGCCATCAGACGACGCATGAAGCTCCCCCTACCCTAATAAGCCGTAAACACACCTCTTCTCCTCCACCGAAACAAGTATGGTCTATAAATATTATGATTTCAAGAGGCCGGGGTTCTTTCCCGGAAAACGGTTCCTATCCACAGGACAGGGCGGGTTCAGACCTGCTGGATGCGGTCGCGCTCCTCAAGGAGGCGCTTGCGGGTGCTTTCAATATCCCTGAGACGGGACTGGATCTCCTTGAGACGACGGCCGCATTCGGCGAGAGTCCCCGGGTCCCGCCCGGAAAAAGAAGTGTTCATCTGACGGCTTTTGACATAGGTCTCTGTCTCGAGGTCCTTCTCTTCCTTGTCGAGCAGGCGGACCTCCTTCTTGATCGCGTCAAGACGCTTCAAGGCCCGTTCATGCTGTTCACGCGCCTCGCGGAGACGGTCAGGCTCCGGGTCCTTCGATGCCTTGTCCTTGCGGCGTTCGCGTTCCTTCGCGGCCTTGCGCTCCTCGGCCGCCTCTTCCTCGCGCCCCGCCTTCTTCAAAAGATAATAATCGAGACCTCCAGGGTACTGTCGGAGGACCCCATTGTCGACCTCCACAATGTGGTTCGCGATCTCCTTGATGAAAAAAAGATCATGACTGATAAAACAAAGCGTGCCCCGATAGCCCTGCAGGGCCTTGACCAGGGCCTCGACCCCCGCGACATCCAGATGCGTCGTCGGCTCATCAAGAAGAAGGAAATTCGGCGGATTGATAAGAAGTTTGGCGAGGATCAAGCGGCTCTTCTCCCCACCGGAAAGAACGGACACGGGCTTAAAGACATCCTCTCCGTGAAAATTGAACATCCCCAGAAGATTGCGGGCCTGGGTCTGCGGATAGGTCCCACCGACCGCCGAGATCAATTCTTCAAAGACAGAACGTGTAGGGTTGAGGACATCCAGCCGCGTCTGGGAAAAATATCCCATCTTGACGCCGTGCCCGAGCTTACGCTTCCCGTCCTCGAAAGGGATCGCATCGGCGAGGATCTTGAGAAGTGTCGATTTCCCGGCGCCATTCTCACCGACCAGACAAACTTTCTGGCCCTTGATGATCTCGAAATCCAAACACTCATAAACAACCTTGTCGGGATAGGCCTTGCGGATCTTGTCGAGCGTGACAACGGTATAACCGCTCTCCTCCGTCTCGGGGAACTGGAAATCCTTGATGCTGATCCTCGATCGGGCGACCGAAACGGTCTGCCCCTCGAGACGTTCGAGCATCTTCATCTTGTTCTGGACGGCGGAGGCCCGGTTAGGCTGGGCATGAAAACGCGAGGTAAAACGCTCCAGCTGGTCCTTCTTCTTCTCGATCACCTTCTGCTGTTTCTCGATCGTCCGGTACTCGATGTCCTTCTGCGCCTCGTAGGCCTCGTAGTTCCCCTTGACCTTGGCCATCTTGCCGTCCTCGAGAACGATCGTGTAATTGGTGACATCGTTGAGGAAAACCTTGTCGTGCGAGATCAGCACAAAACTTCCCGGATAGGAGGAAAGAAACCCCTTCAGCCACAAGGTCGCCGACAGATCGAGATAATTCGTGGGCTCGTCAAGAAGCAAGAGGTCGTAATGATAGGTCAGCAGTTTGGCAAGAAGTGTCCGCATCTGCCACCCGCCGGAAAGTTGCGTCACGGGCTTGTGAAACTCGAAATCCTTGAACCCGAGCCCGGAAAGGATCTTCTCGGCCTTGTGCTCCAGCTCATAGATCCCCAGGACCTCAAGCCGCTCGAGAATGTCGCCATAACGCGTTTCCGCGGCCCGGTTCTCGTGCTCCATCCGGTGTTTCTCGTCCAAAAGATTTTGGATCTCCTCATCACCGGAGGTGACCTCTTCCATGACGGTCCGCTCCGAATCAAAATGCGCCTCCTGCGGCAGATATCCGATCTTGATCCCCTTCTGGATCGTAATATTCCCGTCGGTGGGCTCCATGTCGCGCAGGATCAGATGGAACAGCGTGGTCTTCCCCGCGCCATTGGGACCGGTCAGGCCGATACGTTCATTGGGGAAGATGCTCAAGGACACATTGTCCATGAGCATGCGACTATCAAAATTTTTTGAGACATTAATGAGTGTGATCATGGGGAGAACTATACACGCTTCGAGGAAAATCGTCAAATCAAGGGGGGCATGAACAAAACGCTATCCAGAGACTTTTCGGTATCTTCTGATTTGCCGGAGGCCCTGGCGAGTAAGCAGAACGCGTCTACTTTATCATTTCCTCTCGTCCCTCTAAAACGTCACAAAAACACGCGTTCTATTCTCAAAAACAAGACCCAAAATGACATGACTGCGTCCCAGGGCAGGTCCCCGAACGACAACTACTGCTGCAAGGAGAAGTGGCCGTACAAACACACGCCCCGGCGCGACAAGTCCTGCCCAAAGTACACCTGCCTGATGTGCATGTTAGGCTGCAGGGATCAGAAGAACTGCAGGTATCCTTACAACACAAGACCGAATATTTACCAGAGGCATTCGATGTATTCCCGCACCCTCTGGACGTATTCGCTAGTGAGGCAGAAGACGGAATGGGAGAAAGCGCCCCGCCGCACGTTACCCCCCCCACACAAGAGGTCCCCAGACAAATGGGCTCACTACAGAGTCCGCTTGCCTTGCAATCATATAACTCCCCGGGGGCCGGATAATGACATGTATGAGGATTGGTATTAATATTGACACTGGCACAATGGCTCGACCCCACTAAATATGCCCCTTCGATATCAGCAAATGTATCCACCTCCACATAATCGGTCAGCTCCCTTTTATCTCCCGAGGCCATGCAAATGTGCCAGCCAGCAGCACAAAGATCTGCCGCTGTATTTTCTCCCGTTGCCCGAAGATTTGTGTTGGTCCATGTACCCCCGCAACCGGATATCTCAGGCACAATGACAACAGCTGCACTGCCATCTGAGCACCCGCCGAAACTACAGGGAAGGACTGAGAAACCATTCGGATGATATCCCAGGAAAGAACGCCACTCAGTGCCTGTTTTAAGCGGAATAAAGGCATCCCGGCCAGTGCCGTTCGAAACCCGCGCACAATATCCATCGCGATGGATCATCAGGGTTTGGCCATTATAAATCCGAAAATCCTGATACCCCTCCATTGGAACATCGCTATCATCAAAATCAGCTCCACTGTCTGCCGTCCCACTTGTCAAAAATACTGAAATATCCCTCGATACCCCCTGCGCATAGGATATCCCTAAAAAGATAAAAGAAAGGGAAAGAAAGAGAACTAAAAAACGCTTATCACAAAGAACCATCATGCGGGGTTCCTCGCCAAATTATTTCTCCTGCAAGGTCCGGACCTTCTGCTGTAGGACCTCAATCTCTTCCTGCTGAACCTTAACAGCCTCAATCAAAAGAGCCACAAGATTTCCGTACTCAACGGATTTTATC
>JAAYZZ010000020.1 GCA_012514595.1 Elusimicrobiota bacterium | reverse complement strand
GCGGGCCCGGCGGCTTTTGTGGGCATTGGCATGAATGCTCACAAAAAGGTCCGCCTTCTCGCACGAAGCGATCGCGGTCCTCCGCTCAAGCGAAATAAACTCGTCCCCCTCACGGGTCATGACCACCGTGATCCCCGACGCCAAAAGCCCTTTTCGCACCCGACGAGCGATATCGAGGACCACCTCTTTTTCCTGAAGCCCCTTGAACCCGACCGCTCCGGGATCCTTTCCCCCGTGCCCTGGATCCAGGGCCACCCGGCGCAGAAGGACCCCCGGCTTGCTCGTGCCAAAGCTACCGGCCACAGGCAGGGTCTGCCCCAGGACCTTTTTCTCAAAATCCGCAGGGATCAGGACCGTCCCATTCTCCCTCCGCAACGGTCCGGTCAGGGTCATCCGCTCTTCCCCCACGACCAGCACGGTACTCCCGACCATGGCCTTGACCTGACGTCCGGCCACGGAGAAACGAACGGCCTGGGACAGCGCATCCCAACGGCAATCAATACTGTATCTTCGGCAGAACGCCGTCAATGTCGCAGAAGGGGCGAAACCGGACGGGGCGGGAGGTACTGTTGCGCATCCCGATAATCCGGCGAGCGTCAGGACCAAAAAGAAAGAAAATGCCGTTCGCAACATCAGGGTCCTTTCACCGGATCCGGATTGTTGTTAGCCCCCTCCGGAGCGGCGCGCGGTGTCAGAACAAGAAAGATCGCGATCTCTTCCCGCTGCTCCCGATGGTTCTGAAAACGGAACGGGGCCCCCAAAAAGGGAATATCCCCCACAAGCGGGATCTTCCGGATGCGTGAGACATCCTCGGCGATCACGATCCCTCCGATGGCCACCATCTGCTGGGAACCGGCATGGATGGTCGTGCTCTGTTCGCGCGAGAAACTCACGGGACCAAAAGGAGCGATGATGACCCGAACCCCCCCATCGGCCAGGGCCACTGGCTTCACAAAGAATTCGATCCCCCCGGAATCCCCATCGGGTAAGGCCGGGGCGATATAACGATCCCCCTCCCTCCACGACCCGAGCGCGACCTCTCCCTTCTCGTACCGGAGGACCACCCGGGCCTCTTCATCGGGAGAGATCTCCATCCGGGACACCGCAAGAGGCTCAACAACCCCGACGGTATCAAGGGCATCGATCAGCGTGTCATACTCGCCGGGATCCAAAACCCCCAGAGTAATGACCGCGGTCCCGTTCTGGGCCGTCACAATGCCGGCGTCGCTGCTGATGCGAAGCTGCTGAGTATCGGAGGCGGTGCCGGCCCAGTCGATCCCGTCGGGGTGATCGTCGCTCAAGGCCACCCGCACCGCCCGGACCTCAAGATCCACATCCCGGCCGCGGGCATCCATCGCCTCAACAGCGGTACGGATGCGGTCCGCCCTGGTGAGCGTATCGGTCAGGATCAGTCTGTTGCCCAGAGGATCGCAGGTGATCGACCCCACGCTGTCGCTGACCATGGCCCGGACATCATCGAGGATGGTCTCGGCCCGGACATATTTGAGCGGGAGTTCGATCGTCACCATCTGGACGTCGATCTGCCGGATGAGGGAAGAGATGGCCTCGACCTTGGCGACAGTATCGATGAGGATCAGGGTCCTTGTCTCGTCATTGGGAATGACCTGCCCGTCAGCGCTTTTGACATCCTCGACGATCGCGGCCACAGCCGTCGGGGACATGAAATTCGGACGGATGACCCGGGTCGTGCGGGCCTCCCCGAAATCGTGACCGTAGCGTTCACGGTATTCTTCCGCGGTCATGACCCGGATGATCTCTCCTTCCTCGGCAAAGGCAAGGCCGCAGGAGTCCACGATCGTCCTCAAGGCCTCCAGGACCGGGACATTCGTCAGAAAGATGGTCACGACCCCCGTGACATCCCGCCCCGCCACAATATTGAGACCCGTCTTGTGAGATAGCGTCGAGAGGGCCTCGACGACATCGGCTTCCCGAAAGGCGATCTCATCCACCATCACGGAAGACAGGTCCCTCTCCTCGCTCTGCGACGCTTCGGCGGCGGTTTGAGACCAGGCCAAAGGGGACGAAAACAGGGAGAAAATATAGAAGGTGACCGTTAAAATCCGGATCCTCATAAACTCCTTTTCAAAAAAATGTATGCCTATTCTTATTGATTTGAATATTAATGTCAAATCGAAAAAGCACCGCTATTGTTCAGGCGGTCCGGAAGAACTGACGGTCCAGGAAAGAGGTCTTGATCTCGATAAAAACGGGCCGCCCGTGCGGACAGGTCATCGGGTCACGGCAGGCCGCAAGGGCCTGCATCTGATGGACCGCCTCCGCGGCAGACATCCGGTCTCCGGCCATGACAGACGCGCGGCAGGCCCGGCGGGCAAAGGCCTCCCGGTCAAAACGCGCCCCTTGCCCATCCGCGACAACTGCGCGCAAAAGCGCCTCCGGGCCTTTGAGGATCCCGGGGATCGCATTGACGGACACGGTCTCCTCATCGAGCCGTGCGGTCAAAAGACCGAGCGCCTCGAGCTCGGCATGGCATGCCTCCCAACGGAGCATATCTCCGGGAGGGAGTTTGACCAGCTGGGGGATCAATAGATGCTGGACCTCGACCTCCCCGCGGGCCGCCTGATCCAGGAAACGCTCAAAGAGGATCCGCTCCTGCGCGGCATGCTGGTCCACCACGATCAGGCCTTCCCCCTCCTCAAAAAGATGATACTTGCTCGCAAACGTCCCCAGGAACCGAAGCCTCTCCAGCCGCTCACAGACACTCACGCCCAACGAGGCTGAAGGGACCTCCGGCATATCTCCCCTGGTTTCTTGCGTGAAAAAACCCGGCCGTTCCCCTGGGACAGGAAGATCCCGACGTTCAGAGGGATCAACGGCTCCGGGGCCAAAAATGATCCGCTCGCCCGGAATGCCTTCGATCGTGGAAGCGCCAGAAGGGCCGAACGGAAAAAGGGAAGTCTCTGCGATCTGCCGGGGCGTCCCCCGCGTCATAAGCGCCCTCTCCACCGCGCTGCGAAGGGCGCCGAAGATCTCGGCCTCGCCTCGGATCCGGACCTCGCGTTTCTGGGGATGAATATTCACATCCACGTCTTCCGGAGGAAGTTGCAGGAAAAGCACAAAGAACGGATGGACCCCCTCCGGCATGATCATGCGGTAGACATCGTTGAGATGGAATGACAGGTTCCGGTGCTGGACCGGGCGTCCGTTCACAAACAGATACTGGATATCCCGACGAGGCCGCTGAATATTGATATCCCCCAGCACGCACCGGCAGACCTCCGCCCTCCCCGGGAGGGAGAAGGTCTCCTCCAGGACCGCCGAACGCTCAAGCTTGAGCGTCCGGGCCGCCCTCTCGCCGAACGAGGGATCAGGAGCAAGGTCATAGATCGTCCGGTCGTTGTGGACAAGGACAAAGTGCCTCTCCGGATACTTGAGCGCATAAGGAAGGAAGACCTGAAGGACCGCGTCGAGCTCGGAGCTGTCGGACTTGAGGAACTTCTTGCGCGCTGGGGTATTGAAGAAGATCTCGCCCACGCTGATCTCGGTCCCGGGACCGGAAATGGCGGCCGGAGAAATCCTCTCGCGCCGTCCGCCTTTCAGGTGCAGTTCCCATCCCTCGTCGCCCTCGGCGGTCCTGGTCCGGACCGTGACCTCCGACACCGCGGCGATCGAATAGAGGGCCTCTCCCCGGAAGCCAAAGGAGATCAGGGCCTCCAGGTCGTCCGCCGAACGGATCTTGCTGGTGGCGTGCCGCGTGAAGAGCTGGTCCAGATCCTCCCGGGCAATGCCGCTGCCGTTATCGCGGACACGAATGAGCGTCTTTCCTCCCGAACGGAGGAGGATCTCGACACGGGTGGCGCCGGCATCCAGCGCGTTCTCCATCAATTCTTTCACGACGGAAGAGGGGCGGTCCACGACCTCTCCGGCCGCGATCCTGGAGATCACCTCAGTTGACAGGACCTGGACCTTCGCCATATCTCCGCCTCTCCTTCATTCCCTTGGGGGAACCTGATTCTCCGGCGTCATGCCGGCGTTCACTGCCTCAGACCCGCCTTGAGCTCCTCGAGCTTCTGCAGGGCCTGCAGCGGGGTCAGATTGTTGACATCGAGGGCTTCGAGGGTGGCCCGGACCTCATCCGCGACTGGGGTCGCAAGGCCGCGCCCGAAAAGGTCCGATTCCTCCTGCGAGGGAATGGCCCCCTTCAGCCGGTCCTTGAGGCTCCCCCCGGCCTCCAGATCGGACAGGAACGCCTGGGCCCGACGAAGGACCTTGGCCGGGATCCCGGCCAACTGCGCCACATGGATGCCATAACTGTCATCCGTCCCGCCGGGGACGATCTTGTGCATGAAGACGACCTTGCCCTCCCACTCCCGCACGAGAACATTGTAATTCTTGACCCCCTTGAGCCGGTCGGCAAGAAGCGTCAGCTCATGGAAATGCGTAGCAAAGAACGTCCGTGTCTTCTTCTCCTGGAGAAATTCCGCGATGGCCCAGGCGAGCGAGAGCCCGTCATAGGTGGATGTCCCGCGCCCAACCTCGTCGAGAACAACGAGGCTCCGGGACGTGAGATTGTTGAGGATATCGGCTGCCTCGGTCATCTCGACCATGAAGGTGCTCTGACCTTTGAGGATCTCATCATGCGCTCCGATGCGTGTGAAGATCTTGTCGACCGCCCCGATCCTGGCAAGGGCCGCCGGAACAAAGCTCCCCATCTGGGCCAGGATCACCAACAGCGCGTTCTGCCGGATATACGTCGACTTTCCGGACATGTTGGGCCCGGTCAGGACCATCAGCCGGTTCTCCTCGCCGTCCATCCGGGTGTCATTGGGAATGAAGTCGCTGCCGATCACGCCCTCGACGACAGGATGACGGCCCGCGTCGATGAACAGCTCTGTCCCCTCCGTCACCTCGGGCCTCACCCATTGAGGCAGGGCCGCGACCGCGCCCAGGGACTGCAGGACATCGACGGTCGCCATCTCCCGCGCAAGCGCATGCACCTGCGACATATCCGCAAGGACCTTTCCGATCAGTTCCCCGACGACCGCGGCCTCCAGACGCAGGATCCTGTCCTCTGCCGTCAGGATCTTCTGCTCGTATTCCTTGAGCTCCGGCGTGATAAAACGTTCGCCGTTCACCAGTGTCTGTTTTCGCTGATACTCCGGCGGGACCGCCTTCAAATTCGCGTTGGTGACCTCGATGTAATAACCGAAGACCCGGTTGAAACTGACCTTGAGCGAGCTGATCCCGGTCCGCCGGACCTCCCGGGCCTGGTAGTCGGCGAGCCAGGCCGTACCCTGGGCACGCAGGGTCCTCAACTCGTCGATCTCCGCATGGTAACCGCTGCGGATGACCTTGCCCTCGTTCTTGGTGAGCGGCATCTCGGGATTGACGGCCCGCTCGAGAAGCTCCCGAAGGGCCGCGACATCCCCGACGGAAAAAAGGACGCTCGAAGCCGAAAGGCGGGCCAGGGCCTCCCGGAGCCGGGGCGCGCACAACAGCGCATTGCGGACCGCCAAAAGGTCGCGCGCCGCTCCCGTACCGCAACTCAACCGGGAAAGGCTCTTCTCCACATCCGGGACCAGCGCAAGAACATCCTCAAGGGCCTGACGGCAGACGGCATCCTCCCGGAGGATCCCCACCGCCTTTTGACGCTCCCGGATCCGCTCCACATCCTTGAGAGGATGATACAGCCAGGAGCGGAACATGCGCCGTCCCATCGCGGTGCGGGTCCGGTCCAGCGCCTTGACCATGGCCTCCAGCTCCAGCCCGTAGTGCGCCGGCGGGGAAATGAACACATGGTCCGTATCGTCGTAAAGAGTCAGACGGTCAATGTGTTTGAGGGGGGTCTTGTTGGTCTCGCGCAGATACTCGATAAGCGCCCCGGCGCAGGCCTGGGCAGATGAAAGCTCGTCGAGGCCAAAGCCCCGGAGGTTCAGCGTGCCGAAATGTTCCAGAAGGACCTGCCGGCCGCGATCAGGCGCAAAGGACCAGTCGCGGAAAGGCGTCAGCGTCACCTCCCGCAGCCGCAGCATGGGATGCGCCAGGACCTTGCGGACCTCCTCCTCCTGCCCGTCGGGAAAGAGACATTCGTGGACCTGCGTCTTCGCGAGGAGCTCCAGGGCCTGGTGGAGCGAGGGGACCTGATTGGCCCGGACCGTGCCGCTGGCGGTATCCGTAAAGGCCAGGGCAATGGTCTTTTTGTCAAGCCGCAAGGCGACGATGGACCGCGCCTCCGAAGACTCATCCACGAACGTACCGGCGGTGATGACGCGGATGACCTCCCGCCGCACAAGCCCCTTGGCAAGCGCCGGATCCTCGACCTGCTCACAGATCGCGACTTTTTTTCCCGCGCGCACCAGCTTCGCGATGTAATTATCAGCCGAATGATACGGGACCCCGCACATCGGGATACGCCCCTGGCCGTCAGACCCGCGGGAGGTCAGCACAAGTTCCAGGATCTGGGATGCCGCCCGGGCATCTTCATAGAACATCTCGTAGAAATCGCCCAACCGGAAAAAAAGGATGCAGTCCTTGTGAGAGGCCTTGATCTCCTGATACTGTCGCAACATGGGGGTGGATGCGGAGGGCTTGTCCATGATGTTTCCTTATATATCACAAAATGCGGGAAACCGGAAGACGGAAGAAGCAAGACGAAGAACTGAAAGAAAGACAAACGGCAAAGAACGAGAACGGCAGGATGCCTCGGAAAAAGATCGGGCCTGACGCGAAAAGATCCTGCCCCGCCCCCTCTCTTTCGACTTCTCTCTCACGCCCGACATCTGCGCATTTGATAGAACTCTTTCTATATGTATAACATGTCATATTATGTCACAGAAAGATAGTAACCTTGACACCCCGCAAAAGTGGATGTTATACTTGGCTTCAAGTTTCATATTATCGTGAGGCCCCATGAAAAAAACGATCATTCTGTGCAGCGTACTTTTCCTGACCACCCCTCTCCTGGCCGCAGAACCGCCCAACACCGCCATCGTTTCGGACCTCAATATCCGAGAAATGACCAGCGCCCAGATGTTCCGCCACGGACGCGAACTCTACCTGAAAGGCGACCTGTCCGGCGCGGCCCAGATCATGAAGGCGATCCTCAAGAACGACTGCCGCAACCGTCTCGCCCAGTATCATCTGCAAAAGATCGCGGCCAGATCTCCGGATGCGGAAGGAGCCGCTGAATTCCTCAGGACCCTGCCTTGCGATCCGTATGATTTTGCCACGGATGATTTTCTCCCGGCAGGTCTTTACTATGAAAAGGACCCGGCCCTGATCCTCGAACAACTCGAGGTCCATAACCAGCGCTACCGGGAGATCCTCCAGGAATTCGAGTCCCTGCTCGCCTCCTCCTCAAAAGAGATCGAGACCCTCGAGGGGCACGTGGATACCCTCTCCGCCTCCTCAGAGAACGCCGAGCGGACACAGGAGGAGAACGCCTCCCTCCTCGCGGAGCTGGCCAAAAGCCAAGAGGCGGTCCAGCGCCTGCGATCGGAACTCACGGAAAAGAACCAACAGCTCGTCACGCCCCCCGTGGCTTCCGACGGCAAAGGCATGCCGGAAACAGAGTCCGGCCTCTCTTTGCTGCAGGCCCGGTCCCAGGCCCTGCAGGAGCGCCTGCAGGCCCTTGAGGCCGTGATCCTCCAACAGAACCAGCAACTCAAAGACCTGACCGCCCCCCGACAGTAAGAAGCCAAGGAGATCTCATGCCGCAACGCATCCTGGTCCTCATCCTCTTGTTGAATCTTCTCGCACCGACGGCCATGGCCCAGGTTCCTCTGGAACAGCTCCACTTCCTTGAGAATTTCGGCGTGCGCCTCTACGAACGCGGTGAGATCCTCGAGGCAAAACAGACGTTTGAAAGATTGCTGACCCTTGATCCGGCCAACATGAAGGCCGCGGAATATCTCCAGACCATCGCCGGCGATCCGCGCCCGCTCCCGATCGAGACAGACAGCGGCCTCATCGAGGGGATCAAGGTCCTTCTGGAGGATATCGCGCTTTTGAGGACCGATACCCTGCGCGCCTCACGCGAGTCGGAAGAAAAGACCCTGCTCATCCGCAGCCTCATCGCCGAGAACGATGCCCTCTATGCCCTGATGCACAAAAGGACCCGGGAGCTCGCCCAGATGCACAGCGCTCAGGGATCCCTCGATGCCAACGAAGAATATCTGCGCCTCATGGCCGAACTTCCCATTGAACGGGTCCCCCAGCACACGCATGTTCCGTTCACCGAGGGCCCCATCGCCGCAGAAGGGATCGATCTTCAGATCAAAACCCTTCAGGCAGAGATCACGACCTACGAACAAAAGATCCAAAACGAAGGATCCCCCTCCGCCGTGGATGAAGACATGCTCCGCGAACTCAGGACCCTTCTGGGGAACAAGCGGGACCTTCTGGTCTCCCAGGACATCCTCCTGGCCCGGAACAACGGGACCCTGCGCGACATGGGCGAAGAACTCACGCTCGCCAACGCCGCGCTCCACCGTCTGGCAGGCCCCTACGCCAAGACCGTGGCAGACCTCGACATCATGGAGACCCACACCCGGGATCTCCTTCGTGCCCAGATGTCCGCCGACCTCGACCGGCGCATCCAGGTCCTCGACAGAATGCCTGAGGATCGCGAGGCCCTGATCGCAAAAGTCTCCCGGGAACAGGATCCCTCTCTTTTAAAAAACACAGCACAAGAGGCTGGGCCGATCGCGGACCCCAATCCCGCCAACCTCGGCGAGATCGAAACCCTCCGGCAGGAGGTCCGACGCCGCGAAGAGACCATCTCCCTCCTCGAAAAGAAACTCGCCGAGGGACAATCCCCCCTGGCGACCGTGACCGCGGAGCTCGTCGAGAAGGACAGGAAGATCGCCGCCCTGCGGGCCCAGGTCCTCTCGATCCAAAAAGAGCTGGGGGACACCACCCTCCTCCTTTCGGAAAGAACAGAACGGGTCACAAAGCAGGACCGGATCATCAACGATCAAAAGAGCGCTCTTCAGAACGCCTCCCTCTCTCTGGATGCCTTCGCAGGGTCTCTCGACAGGCTTCAGGCCATTGCCGACGAGAACAGCGCCCTTCTAGAAACGGCCAGGATCCGGCAGGAAAGATCCGCCCGGGAATCAGCACAGCTCCAGACAGAGGTCCGCGATCTCCGCCACAACAACCTCTCTCTCGATGAAAGATTGTCCGCAGCGGGCCGAAGGATCGAAGAACACGACAAGGAAAGCCGCCTTTTATTCGAACGTCTGCGCCGGTCGGAAGAAGCCCTGGCCCTGAGCGAGGATGCCGCAGAACGTCTGAAACTCCAGATCACACAACTGACCGAAGGGTCCTCGAACGCTTCGGCCAAGCCATCGACTCTGGACCCTGTGTCCGCACCGCAACAGGCCTCGGCCGTCTCCCGGCCTGCGGACCCGCGCTTCTCCGACGAGGAGATCCTCACCCTGCACCAGACCCTGAGCGTCAAGGATGACGCGCTCTCCGCCCTCACGCTCAAGACCCTCCAGCAGAACGAGGAGAACAAACAACTCCTCGCGATGATCCAGGCCTACAAGGCCCAGCTGGCCCAGGCCAATGCCCTGGTCCAGGAACAGGACCGCCTCAAGACCCACTTCATCGAGGAGACAAACATGTCCCTGAAACAGGACGTGGACACCTTGAGAACGACCGTTGTCGAGATGCGAGACGCGCTCACCACGCGCGAACTGGACCTCAAGGAACAGAACTCCCAGAACACGGCCCTCCTCAAGACCCTGGACGCAGAACGCTCCTCGCTTACCCAGAGCGACGCTCTTCTCGCCGAGACTTCCCAACGTCTGGAGGCGCTCAGGATCAAACAGGATGCCATTGACGCGGTCATCGCCCAGCGGGATGAGACCATTGCGACCCTGTCCCGGAGACTCGCGGATCTCCAGAAGGACCTGCTCATGGCCGCGACAGAAAAAGATGCCGCCCTGGAGAAAATGCGCTCCATCGAGACCGCCCAAAAGAACAGCCTGGAGCAGCTCAGTGCTTCTGCTGAAAAGATCGATTCCCTGGCCCGGGAGTCCGCCGACCTGCGCGAGGCCGTCCAGACCCTCCAGCGAAGCCTTCTGGAGACCGAACGCCGCATGGACCGCACCTTGAAAGAAAAAATATCTTTGGAAGAAACCCTCAAGGACAAGGATCTCCAGATCCAGGATATCCGTACAGACCTGCAGGAATCCCAGGCAGACCACAAGAGAACAACAGAAGAAATGACGACGGAGATGAAGAAAGTCCGGGATGAACTGATCCGGGCCAGAAAGACGATGACGGGAGCCGAGGCCGAAAAGGAAAGGGCCCTGGCAGAATCGACACGCCTCAAAAGGATTCTCGAGAAAAAAGAAGCCGCCGCTCAAGCGAAGAAAGATTCAAAAAGCCCGGAAGGAACGACGCAGACTGACAGCGGTCTCACGGGGCGCGGGTGTCTCATCCCATGTGCGGACCAAAACAAAAACCCGGATGCGACGGGATGCCTCATCCCCTGCGCAAAACAATAACACCCGCTCTCCGGATCATTTGCCGATACAAAAATCTGAAAAGATCCTGTCCACAAGATCCTCATCGATGTTTCGTCCTGTGACCGCGTCCAGCTCGCGGACGGCCGCTTTCATCTGCTCCGAGACCATGGCCAACGGCGTCCCCTGATCGATCGCTGTCAGGGCGCCCTGCAACATCCTCACCGCCTGTGTCATGGATTCCACATGACGAAGATTATTGAGCAAAAGCCCTTCCGTGACCAGGGCCTTCCCGCCGAGCGCAAGGGCCACAATGGCCTCCTCCAACGGAACAAGGCCCGCCCGCGTCACAGCCGAGACCTCCAGGACCCGGGCCTCGCCCGCGACTTCCTCGATGACCGCGCGATCGATCGCGGAAGGAAGGTCGGCCTTGTTCAGCACCAGGATCAGCGGGCGATCCTTGAGATGCAATAAAAGTTCATAATCCGCGGTCTCCAGGGGCCTCGACCGGTCCAGGACCAAAAGCGCGACATCCGCCGCGTCGACGAAGATCCGGGTCCGCCGCACCGCCTCCTCCTCGACCCTGTCACGCGGCTCGAGGATCCCGGCCGTGTCCACCAGGCTCACGGGGACTCCCTTGATGTTCGCGCTCTCCTCGAGAATGTCCCGTGTCGTTCCAGGAAGATCGGTCACGATCGCCCGCGGATGACGCAACAACGCGTTCAAAAGAGAAGATTTCCCCACATTGGTCTTCCCGCAGATCACGACCCTCACCCCCTCCTTGAGGATCCGACCGGCGCGCGATGTCCCCAGGAGGGCCGTCAGCTTCTCCACAACACCGAAAAGGGTTCCCTTCAGGGCCTGGACCTGCCCGGCATCGGTATCATCTTCCGGAAAATTCAGGACCGCCTCGATCCCTGTAAAGACCCCCATGATCTGCTCCCGAAGGTCTTCGATCGCTCCGTGAAGTTCTCCGCGCAACTGACGCTCGCTCGCCCGGAGCGAGGCCTCGGTCTTGGCATTGATCATGTCCAGGACCGCCTCGGCCTGGGTGAGATCGATCCGGCCGTTCAGAAATGCGCGCTTGGTGAACTCCCCCGGCTGGGCGAGACGCGCCCCCTCCTTGAGGCACAGCTCCAGGATCGTCTGAACGACCGCGGCCCCGCCATGGCAGCTGATCTCAACAACATCCTCACAGGTATAGCTCTTGGGAGCGCGCATGAGGGTCACCAGGACCTCGTCGACCGGGGATCCGTCCGGACGGACAACGACCCCGTAACGCGCCGTGAATGTCTTCCACCCCTTGGCCGACAATCCCCTGGGATGACGGAAGATCCTCCCCAGGATCCCGATCGAATCCGGACCGCTCATGCGCACCATCCCGATCCCGCCGGGACCCGTCGCCGTCGAGACGGCGACGATCGTACCCTCACTCCGATCTTTGACAGACATATTCCCTCGCTTCGGCGGCCACGAACACCGAGCCGCACACCAGGATGATACCATCACTTCCCGCGATACGGAAGGCCTCTGACAAGGCTTTGGGGACGCTCTCCTCGATCCGGACTCCCGATGGAACGGGAACCGCGGCCGGATCCAGGGCCCTCGGATGCTGCGCCCGGGTGAGGATCACCTGATCCGAAAGGTCCAGGGCCTGGGCGATCATGTCCTGCCATCGTTTGTCCGAACTCATCCCCAGGACCACAACGGGAGATCTCCCCGGAAAGGCCGAATAAAACGTCGCGGCCAGGGCATCCATGGCCTCGGGGGTGTGCGCGCAATCGACGATCACGCGCGGTTCGGCCCCCATCTCCTCGAAACGCGCAGGCCAGAAAACCTCGGAAACCCCCTGCCGGACCGCCTCTTCCGTCACCACGAACCCGTAGAGCTCAAGCCCTTCCGCGAGGGCGATCGCGGTCGTCATGTTCACGACCTGATGGCCCCCGCGCAGAGACAGCCGCAAGGACCGATATGGTCTCCTGCCTTCGACGAGAAGGGTCTCTCCATCCCCAGAAGAACAGATGGTCTCGCCCACCACATCCGGCGTGATCCCGAACATCGCGCATCGCGCCTTGAGAACCTCCATGACCTCCGGGGCCTGGGGGGCCAGAACCACCTTCTGGGACGGCGCCTTGATGACAGCCGCCTTCTCCGTCGCGATCGAGGAGCACGTAGCCCCGAGAATGTGGGTATGCTCCAGGCCGATGGGCGTGATCGCACAGGCCATCGTGTCGACGGCGTTAGTGGCATCGAGACGTCCCCCCAAACCCGCCTCCAGGACAACAACATCCACCTTCTCCCTGGCAAAATATGTCAGGGCGACCGCGGTCAGATACTCAAAAAGCGTGACCTCGACCCCCTCACGCCTCAGCCTCTCAATATCCGTCCGATAGAAACGACAGCGCTCCGCAAGATCCCCCTCCGGGATCATGCCCTCAAAAACCCCTGCCGTCCCATCCGGGGACAGGATGCGGATACGCTCACACCAGGAATGAAGATGGGGGGAGGTATAAAGCCCGACGCGGTAACCGCAGGCGCGCAGGATGGAAGCGAGAAAGGCCGCGGTCGAGCCCTTCCCCTTGGTACCGGCAATGTGAACGAATTTGAGGCGGTCTTCGGGATGCCCCAAAGCCTCGAGGAGACGGTGGACCCTCTCAAGCCCCCAGTCCGCTGGTCTGGCCTGCCCGAGGCAGGATTCCCAGTCCCGAAAAGAATCAAGATAGGAAAGAAGCTCCGTGTTCATCAGACCCGCCACCGGATCACTTTCTCAAAAAGGCATTCTTTTCTTTATCGTAAGAAAAGACCCTCGTGCGATGCTGCCAGGGCCTGCGCTTGAGAACAGAAGCCACGATCTCCGCATAAAGACGGTTCCCCCGCGGATTGTAATGTCTCGACGAATTATAAAGGGCCTCCGTACCGATATGCTCCCGCAGGAGTAAATTCAGGAACAGGGGATCCGTTGAGACATAGCTCGCGTGATCGGCATACTTCCGCAGCATCTCCTGAACGGT
>JAAYZZ010000195.1 GCA_012514595.1 Elusimicrobiota bacterium | reverse complement strand
CGAATGCTCCGCCTCGGCCTTTATGCGCAGGGGATGAGGATGGGGGTCGTGGCCATCAATCCCAATATCAATCCGGACTTTCCCGACGACTCGCCGGAAAAGATGCGCGAGGCTGTCGAAAGGATGGGCATCCCCTTTCCTTATCTTGTGGATGAGGACCAGACTGTTGCCAAAGCCTTCAAGGCGCAGTGCACCCCCGATATCTATCTCTTCAATAAAGACGGGGATCTTGTGTATCACGGCCGCATCGATGACAACTGGAAGGACGAAGAGGCGGTGACCAAAGAGGAGCTCAAGGAGGCCATGAATAATTTGGCCGCGGGTCTTCCGGTCGACAAGAAACAATTCCCGTCAATGGGGTGTTCGATCAAGTGGAGATAGATCATCCTAGCGCGACATCCAGGAACATCATGACCGTAAATCCGATGACGAATCCCAGGGTCGCGATGTTGCTGTCCTCCTCGGACTGCGATTCCGGGATCAGTTCTTCAACGACGACGAAGATCATGGCCCCTGCCGCAAAGGCAAGCGCGTAGGGCAGGATCGGTCTGACGAGATAGACCGCCGCAGCCCCCAGGAGGGCGCCGATCACCTCCACGAATCCCGACCATTGTCCGGCCATAAAGCTTTTCCATTTGGAAAGACCGCTGGCCCGCAGCGGCATGGAGATCGCCATTCCTTCGGGGAAATCCTGGATCCCGATCCCGATCGCAAGCGCGATGGCCGAGGCCAGTGTCGCGTTGGGGACTTCGGCGCCGATCGCCCCGAACGCGACCCCCACAGCAAGTCCTTCCGGGATGTTGTGGAGTGTCATCGCCATGACCAGAAGAGTCGTGTTCTTCCAGTTCGTCTTGATCCCTTCCGCGTGATCCCGCGGTTGGTTCAGGTGCAGATGGGGGAGCGCCTTGTCGATGAAGGCCAGGGCCCCGCAGCCGGCCAGGAAACCGGTGCAGGCCGGAAGCCATTTGGGAAGGGGGCCGGACACAGACATTTCAATGGCCGGAGCCAGGAGCGACCAGAAGCTGGCCGCGACCATGACCCCGGCGGCGAACCCAAGCATGGTGGCCAGGAGTTTCTTGTTGACGTCCTTGGTCAGAAAGACAGCCGCGGCCCCTAATGCGGTGATCGCCCAAGTGAAGACACCGCCCATGAGGGCCAAAAGAACGGGATGAACATTCGTGATATTTTCCAGCATTTGTTATCATTTTACAGGCAGAAGGTCCCCTGACAAGAGGGCCGAGGTTTTTTTCGTCGATGTTGAAAATAAGGCCCCCTTCGCTATAATGAGCCTGTTTTAAAAAGGAGGCAGGCGAATGAAAGAGGTCCTCGAGGCGATCCGGGGGGTTTTTGTTCATACCGAGAAAAAGACGATCCTGGTCATTGACGACAGCGAGCTTGATCGAAAGACGACCAGCGGCATGTTGACCGGCCGGTTCAAGGTCCTCTGCGCGACCGGCGGCCGGGAGGGCATCGAGATGGCGCGTGCGCACCGGCCGGATTTGATCCTCCTCGATTTCATGATGCCGGACCTGAAGGGTCCGGAGGTTTGTCGCTTGCTCAAGGATGATCCGCGGACGCGGGACATCCCGGTCATCTTCCTGACGAGTATGGACACGCCGAATCATATGGTGGACTCTTTTGAGCAGGGGGCAGAGGTCTATCTGACCAAACCTGTCAGCCGGGCGGAGCTCGTCAAACAGGCCCTCTTCAGCATCGAGACGGCGGATTCCCAAAAGGAGTG
>JAAYZZ010000194.1 GCA_012514595.1 Elusimicrobiota bacterium | reverse complement strand
TGGTACCAGAAGCGTAACGTGTTCGGGATCCGTCGCCGGGTGGAAGTGAGGCCTGGGCCTTTTGGTTCACAGCCCCGGCATTGGGTCATCTTTTTTCTCTTCATCGCGGCCGTTGTTTTCTTTTGTTACCAGCTTTCTTTTCTTTAGTATCTGTGGTTCCCTTGCCGATCTGATCCTGAGTCGTAAATTTCCTGTTTTCTTCTTCCTTTTCTCCCCTCTGTTTTTATAATCAATATTGAATGAATATTAATTTAATTAGGCAGTTTCTTCTCTGGGCCGAGCGTGTCGGTATCCTTCTTTTTCTCGTCGGGATTCTGTATGGATGGTGGTTCCTGCGGATGCGGCCTCCTGTGGAGGGGCGTTCTCTTGCCGTGGGGGTGGAGGCTTGGCCTGCGAGCGTCACGGATGGCGTGGCGGTGCAGGTGATTTCTCAGGATGTCTTTCAGGGGCTTTTGGCCGCCCGGGATCTTTTCAGTCCGCCGGAGGTCGAAAAGAATGAGGCTGCGGAGGATTCGGGGGATTTCTCGGCGCAGTTCCAGGTCGTGGGGATCGTGCTGGGGGCGGATCCGCAGGTCATTGTTGAGGACAGGAACACACGAAAGACCATTTTTGTCGGGTCCCGGCAGGAGACCTCCGGGATGAGGATCGATCGGGTGGAAAAGGGAAAGATCCATTTGACCTATCAGGGCAGGAGTTACGGCATTGACATCAAAAATTGATCTTTATATGAAACGAGCCTTTGGGGCCCTGTTCGTTGTGACGTTCCTGGCCTCAGGGGGCCAGGCAGCCCCGGAATCCAGAAAGGTCGCGGCTCCGGCACAGGCGCAGGTCTGGACCCTTCCGAACCGTTCTGATTCCGATATGATCGATGTCCTGGAGCTGAAGGACATGGATATTCAGGATGTCTTTAAGCTTCTTTCGGACCGTTCTGGGCTCAATATCATCGCCGGAAAGAATGTGCAGGGCCGGGTTTCCATGTTCCTCAGGGATGTGCCGGTGCGCGATGCCTTGACCGTGATCCTTCGGGCCAACGCGTTGGCCTATCAGGAACAGGACGGGGTTCTTGAGATCATGACGGCCCAGGAGTATGAGGAGAAATTCGGGATGAAGTTCGGGATCAAGACCCGGACCGATGTCTTCCTGATCTCCTATGCCAAGGCCGATGATGTCATGAAGACAATCACGCCGCTCTTGACGCCGCATATCGGGCAGATCCAGATCGATGCGCGGATCAACAAGCTCATCATTACGGATACCCCTGCCAAACTCGAGGAGCTGAAGAGGGTGATCACCTCGATCGATCATCATGACCTGGAGGTCATGATCGAGGCGCGGATCGTGCAGGTGGTCTTGAGCGACGGCTTTAAAATGGGCGTGGACTGGCAGGCTATTATGACCCGCAGCGGGACGCAGCGGCTCAAGCTGGACAATGATTTTGCGATCGGGAGCGGTGTCCGCAGCATCACCACGATCGGGACCCTGGCCGCCGATGACTACGAGGTGGTCCTGGATATGATCGCGACGATGGGCGACACCCGGCTTCTGTCGAGCCCCCGGATCGCGGTCATCAATAATCAGGAGGCCAAGATCCTCATCGGGTCCACGAAGCCTTATGTCACCACGTCTATGGCGACCTCCTCTTCCGGACCGACGACAACGGCCGAGACCGTGAATTTCATCGATGTGGGTGTGAAGCTCAATGTGACCCCCATGATCCATGATGATGGATATGTCACCATGAAGATCCGTCCGGAGGTCTCGAGCGCGGCGACGACGCTCAAGACCGCACAGAACAACGAGATCCCGATCGTTGAGACATCCCAGGTCGACACGACCATCCGGGTCAAGGACGGGGTCACGATCATCCTGGGGGGGCTGATCAAGGATGAGGCGGTCAATACGCAGAGCAAGATCCCTGTCCTGGGAGATATCCCTCTTCTGGGTCGCGCGTTCCGCAATGAAGACCGTTCGATCGAGAAAACAGAGATCGTGATCTTCTTGACCCCGCATATCATTACAGGCGATGTCTCCGTGGACCCCGAAAGGGCCATGACGATCAAGCGCAGCAAGACCTATTGATCCGCCGGTAAGCGGATCCCTTTTCCGAAAAAGCGTTCTGGCAGGGATCTTATGACACCGAAGAAGCGTCTTGGCGAGTTCCTCATCGAGAAAGGGTTCATCACCGAGGCCCAGCTTCACGTCGCTCTCGAGGAACAGAAGAGGACGGGAGAGCTTTTGGGGCTCATCCTCATGCGTCACAAGGCGGTCTCCGAGGAGACCATCGCCCTGTGCGTTCTCGCCAATCAGCTCGAGGTCGACTTCGTTCATTTGAAGGAACTTTCTCCCGATCCTGCCGCGCTCGAGAGGCTTCCGGTCAAGTTCGCGAACCATTACAAGGTCTTCCCTTTGAGTTATGTCGACGGGGTTCTGACCGTCGCGATGTCGAACCCCCTGGACCTGGGGACTGTCGACGGTCTGTCTCTGGTGGTGCGGGGGCGCATCCGTCCGGTCCTGGCCAATGCCCAGGAGATCCTTGAGGCGGTCCGGGCGCATTACGGCCTGGGGGCGGATACCGTCGATCAGCTCATGAGCGACCGGGAACCGGAAAGCCCGGAGGTCGCCTGGCAGGACATCCGCGAGGACACGTCCGAAGCCAGCATCAGCCAGTTCCTCAATCAGCTGATCGTCCAGGCTTGCGCCGAGCAGGCCACAGATATTCACATCGAGCCTTTCGAGGACGAGGTTCGCGTGCGTTACCGCATCGATGGGGCGCTTTATGACGCCAAGGCGCCGGAGAATCTCCGGTTCTTCCGCGATATCCTCATTTCCCGGATCAAGATCATGGCGAACTTGAACATCGCGGAGAAGCGTCTGCCCCAGGACGGACGTTTCAAGGTCAATATCGGCGGTCAGACGATGGACCTTCGCGTCTCCATTCTGCCGACCGCGGCGGGAGAGGGCGCGGTCCTGCGCATCCGGAATGCGGTCAAGCTTTACAGCCTCAAAGACCTTGGGTTCGGGGAGAGGGAACAGCTTTGGTTGCGGGAGCTTCTTCAGAGGCCCTACGGGATCGTGTTCGTGACGGGTCCGACGGGTTCTGGAAAGACAACGACACTCTATACCTGTCTTTCAGAATTGAATAAAGAGAACACGAAGATCATTACCGTCGAGGACCCTGTGGAATATCGGCTCAAAGGCGTGATCCAGGTGCAGGCACATCCGGCGATCGGGCTGACCTTTGCCACGACGCTCCGGTCCATGCTCCGCCATGACCCGGATGTCCTGATGGTCGGGGAGGTGCGGGATACCGAGACGGCCGAGATCACGGTGCAGTCCGCTCTCACCGGACATCTTGTTTTCTCCACGCTTCACACCAATGACGCGGCGAGCGGCGTTACACGTCTTCTGGATATGGGGATCGAGCCCTATCTTATCTCATCTTCCGTCGAGGCTTTTATCGCGCAGCGTCTGGTGCGGACGCTCTGTCCGCGGTGCCGTGTGCGGGCCGCCCTGACGCCGGATGTGGCCGCGTCCTTTGGCGTTCCTGGTGAGGCGTCCCGGACCATTGTTTATGAGCCGGGGGGGTGCAAGGAATGCCGGATGACCGGCTATCGCGGGCGGCAGGTTATCGTGGAGTGCCTGATGATGACCGACGAGGTCCGGGCCCTTGTGACGCAACGCGCTACGGCCGGTGAGATCCGGGCTCACGCCGTGCGTTTGGGTATGAGGACTCTTTTGCAGCATGGGTGGGAGAAGGTGCGCGAGGGCATTGTTGCTCCTGGCGAGGTCCTGCAGGCGGTGAAATAACGGGAGAGGGACGTATGCCCCGATTTTTTTTCAAGGCCAAAGATCAGTCTGGCGCGATCGTTTCCGGCGAGATCGAGGCGGGATCCTTGCGGGAGGCGCTGGAGAGGATCTCGGAGCGCGGACAGGTCTCGATCGAGATCCATCCCTGCCAGCCCGGGATATGGCCCCGGGCTCTGGAAAGGCGCGGGGACCCGTTCTCCAGCTTGATGTGGGGGCGCCGGATCTCCACGAAGCATGTTTGTGAAGTGACCCGGCGTCTTTTTGACCTGGTGGACGCGGGGATCCCGATCCTTCGTGTGATGGAGGTCCTGGAGCGGGGAACCGCTCACGAAGGGCTCAAGGGGATCATTCGGGGGATCTCGCGTGCGTTGCAGTCGGGGGAGAGTCTCTCGACCGCGATGGGGAAGTATCCCGAGGTGTTCCCTTCTTTTTATATCCACATGGTCCGTTCCGGTGAGACGTCAGGGAATCTGTCAGGGGCCCTGGAGCGTGTGGTCGAGTGGATGGAGAGGGACATCAAATTGAGAGACCGCGTGGTCTCAAGCCTTGCGTATCCGGGCATTGTTCTGGGCGTCGGAGTCCTGACCGTCGTGGTGCTTCTGACTGTTGTTCTTCCTCGTCTCATGGTCCTTTTTGAGGATTTCGACATGACGCTTCCTTGGATCACTCGGGGGCTTTTGGCGGTCAGCGGATTTCTGACAACATTCTGGTGGGGGGTCCTGGTCGCTGGAGGCGTTGTGGGCATGGCCGGCCTTTCCTTCTTGCGGACCGAGGATGGTCGCCTGATTCGTGACCGATGGGTCCTTCGTGTCCGGGGGCTAGGGGAATTTATCCGACAGAAGGAGACGGCGCGTATGGCGCGGGCGCTGGCGATCCTTCTGGAGGGGGGCGTCCCTATGCCCGTTGCGATGGAGACCGTTACCGATCTTCTGGAGAATCGCGTGGTCCGAAGGGAATTTGAGGAGGTGGCCGGGGATGTGAAAGACGGGAAGGATTTCGCGCTCTCGGTCCGCGATCGTGCGGCGGACTGGTCTGAGCTGGTTCCGAGCATGGTTTCCGTCGGAGAAGAGAGCGGACATCTGGACCGGGCGCTTTATAAATTGGCGGTGATCATGGAGCGAGAGACAGAGGCGAGTGCCAGCTTCTTTGTCACCATCCTGGGGCCATTGGCCCTTTTCCTTGTGGTCGGCGTGATCGGGGTGATGATCCTGGCGGTCCTGCTGCCGCTTTTCCAGATGAACCTGATGGCGCAGTAGAGAAAAAAAGGAGCTTGTTATGAGACAGGTCAAGACAGGGTTCTCTCTCATCGAGATCATGCTGGTCGTGATCATTATCGGGGTCCTCGTCGCGATGGTTGTTCCGAACATCGCGGGACGCAGCGAACAGGCGCGTACGACCGCGGCCCGGACCGATATCGAGGCCAATCTCGCGACCGCGTTGGACCTTTACTACATGGACAATGCCGGTTATCCTTCGACGGATCAGGGGCTCGCCGCGCTCATCACGCCTCCCGGAGGAGCGGCACAGTGGAGGGGGCCCTATCTTAAGAAAAGAAGGATACCGCAGGATCCCTGGGGCCGGGCCTACGTTTATCGCGCGCCCGGGGAGCACAATAAGAATTCCTACGATCTCTCCTCGCTCGGAACCGATGGCGAGACCAGTGCCGATGATATCACTAATTGGGACGAAGGCCGGGAATGAAGAGTGCCTTTACGCTTGTCGAGGTCCTTTTGATCATCGTGATCCTGTCGGTGATCGCCGGGAGCGCGGTCCCTTCGTTCCGGCGTTCTTACGGGCGGCGCGTTCTTTCCCAGGCGGTTGATGATGTGGCATATCTCATGCGTTATGCGCGTGCACGGGCCGTGTCCGAGGGGGTTTCTGTGCGCCTGCGTTTTGAGGATCGGGTCCTTAGGTTGATCATGGTTTCCCGCAACGATGAGACGCCAAGAGAAGGGCAGGCCGTGGGGCGTGGCCTCCGCCTTCCTGAGGTGGTCGGTCTGGATCCTGTTCCGGAGGATGTCGTCTTTCATCCGGATGGCCGGATCGATGAGGTCGTTTTTGCCGTGACCTCTTCAGATGGAAAATATGTTCTTTCGACCAGGGAGATACCCGGACATGTTCTGGTGCGCGAAGAGTAAGGCGGGGGCAGGGTCGCTGTTGATCGAGGCCGTGGTCGCGGTCGCGGTCCTGGCCGTCGGGCTTGTGACCGTGATGCAGTCTTATGCGGCGGCCCGTCGGAGCGTGACGATGAGCGGAGAGTATACCCGTCTTTTGTCCCGGGCCTCCAGCATCCTCGGAGGGATCTACGTCGATCTTCCCGTATCCGAGGGGGCCGCGTGGAAAGAGGAGGGCCCGGTCCTTGAGGAGGTTCCGGAGTTGATCGAGGGTTCTGTCCTGGTGCGGGACGACGAGTATCTTCCCGCCCCTGTCATCATGATTGCCACGTATCGGAAGAAGGAATGATGTGTTCGCGGTGTTGTCAAAGGGCAGGACGTCGGGCCGGGTTCTCTCTGGTGGAGACCCTGTTGGGGGTCCTGATCTTTTCGATCGTGGCCAGCGGACTTGGAGGGGTCCTTTTAGGGGCCTTGGATCTTAATCGGCAGGTGCGCTCTCTTCATGAGAGGTATCAGTCCGTGCGTCTGGCGTTGGACCTGATGACCCGGGACCTGGAGAACGCGTTGCCGTATGAGTTTTCTTTCTCCCCGGAAAGCAAGACGCCCTTCTGGGGGCTCGGGGACCAGATGGTGTTCTTCATTCCGTCGGAGGAGGGGATCCAGGAGGTGCGGTACTCCCAGGGGCCCTGGGACCTGGGGCAGGTCAAAAAGACCCTCATCCGTCATGTGAAGGATGTCCGGGATATTTTTGACGAGACAAAGGATGCTGAGGAGATCCGGTATCTTTTGAGGACTCGGGTCCCGCTTGTTGACAAACTTCGGGACCCTGAGGAGACTGGCCGGACACAGGTTCTGGTCTCCGGTCTCAAAGAAGAGGGGCTCCGGCTGCGTTATGGCCGTATCGACAGATCCGGAGCGAGTCCCAGGGTGACCTTTCAGGAGGAGTGGCGGGAGAAAGGGTTCCCGAGTGTGGTGCGGGTCGAGTTCTCTTCCTCGGACCAGAAGGCAGGGGCGCCGGTTGTGATGGCCCAGGATATTTATCTTATGGACAAGGAGCCGGCCCTATGATCCGGAGCCAGAGAGGGGTCATCCTGGTTACTGTCCTATGGACCCTGCTTTTGTTGGCGCTCTTCGCTATCGGGCTGGGACGGGTGGGCGCGGGTGAGATGGGGCTTTTGAAATGTGCACGCGGCCGTCTCAAGGCGTATGCGGCGGCGCGGTCCGGGATCCTGTACACGGAGGCGTTGCTTGTTCAGAAGCCTTCCTATGTGGACCGGTTGGGTATGAGCGGTGTGGCTCTTCCCCATGACGAGCAGGAAAAGGCCTTCTCGCGTGTGGACCTCGCCGGAGGAACATATTTCTCGATTCAAGGAGGGCTTGCCGGGGCAGAGGAGATCGTACTTTGGGGACCGGAAGATGAAACGGGACGTTTCGATCTCAATATGGTCGGTCCTGTGACGGGGGTGGGAGCGCGGATCCT
>JAAYZZ010000193.1 GCA_012514595.1 Elusimicrobiota bacterium | reverse complement strand
TCCGCCCCCCATCCTCCCCATCCCCCAAGGATCTCTTGAAAAGAAAGGAAGTGCTGGGAGTAATCAAATCCGCCGCCTACCAGCCTGGACAACATAACATAGGAATGCTCAAAGACGATCGGCATCCAAAAGAAAGCCGTTAGGCCAATGGCAAGGACGAAGGACGCTCCCAAAACCAGGAAAGACCTTTGCCTCTCTCTTGTCGCGAAAATAATGACAAAACAACCGTAAATCAAGGCTATAGATGTCCCGACGGCCGCCATGATATTATGGCTCAAAATAAGACCCGTCAGAGACAGGACAACGCCGGCCCCCCAACGAGCAGACCCCGTCAAGGCCACCTCCCGAACAGCAAGAATCAAGAGCGGCAAGAAAAGGTAAGCGGTGAACTCCGCACAGGCCCCGCGATAGTAGATCTCGTAAAGATGAAACGGCGCGTATAAATAAACGATGGCCGCAATGATCCCGGAAGCCCTCCCCCACATCCTGCTGGTGAGCCAAAACATCCCCATCCCGGAAGCCAAATGCACCAGCACAAGAGCCAGGTTAAGCCCCAAGACCGGATTGCCCAGAAAAAAAGAGAGCCCCGCTCCCACATAGAAGAAAAACAAAGAATAATAATTGAGGATGGGATAACCATACCCGAAAAAGATATCCGGAAGCCAGCGGGACATCACGTGCCCCTGCTCCCAGCATCTGAGCAGGCCCACAATCCGCACTAGCGCATGGATCATGTCAACACTGGACAAGAGCTTGTCCGTCCACAAAGGCCACGTCGCCGGAAGGGCCAGAAGCACAAGAAAAAGGCAAAAAATGACACTCTTGCTTCTGGCTGGCAACAGTCCATGCCTCCGAGAAATTTCATCAAAGACGCAGAAAGTTTTCCGAAAAGAGATCATCGCTCATTTGTCTCCAGAAAAAGTTTGCACTAGAAAGATTCCCAAAAAAACAACCAATCTTTCAGAAACAAAAGACCTCTATGCCCCGAATTCTTTGCTATCATAAATCCATGCTGACCTCCTTGACCATCAAAAATTTCGGTATTATCGAAAATATCTCCCTCTCTCTGGCCCCAGGCCTGAATGTCCTCACCGGGGAGACGGGGGCGGGAAAATCGATCCTGATCCACGCGCTGCGCTTCTGTCTGGGAGACCGGTTCCAGGCGAGCCACCTGCGCGATGGAGCCGACCAATGCTCTGTGGAGGCCTCGTTCGATCTCTCCGAACCGCTCATCAAAACCCTCCCCCTGGAGGACATCCCCCCGGATGGAACGACCCTGACGATCCAAAGACTTGTCACCTCCGACGGAAAGAACCGGATAAGGATCAACGGGCTCAGCACGACCGTGGGGACCCTCAAGGCCATCGGGGACCGGCTCATCGACATCCACGGGCCGCACGATCATCAGCTCCTCCTGGCCGAGGACATGCATCTGGTGATCCTCGACGCCCTGACAGACGCCGGAGCGATCAAGGAAAAATACAGGACCGCCTACACGGGCTACACGGCCCTCAAAAAAGAACTGGAAGACCTTGAGACCATGGCCAGATCCCGGGACCGCGACCTGGACCTCCTCTCGCACCAGGTCCGCGAACTCGAACAGGTCCCCCTGGATGAAGAGACCCTCAAGGCCCTGGAATCCGAGATCTCCCGGATCAATAACGCAGAACACCTCTTTGAGGACCTGACCTTGGCGATGTCCGCGCTCGACAGCGACGGAGCGGGAATGGGATCCCTCATCTCCCGGGCCTACCGCCCCGTACAGAAACTCGCCGAGACAGACCCGGAAGCCGCCCCCTTCCTCGAGACCCTCTCGTCTCTTCAGGAGAGCGCCTCCTCGCTCCTCTCCTCCCTGCGCGACTATTCAGAGAAACTGAGCTTTGACCCCGAGACCGCCAAAGACGCGAACCGCCGTTTTGACATCTATCACGGCATCCTGAAGAAATACGGCCCCTCGCTCGCAGAGGCCAGAACATTCCTCGAGGAATCCAGAAAGAAACGGGATCTCTTGAGTGACATCGAACACAACACCGGCTCTCTCAAGAAAAAGATCCTTAACGAGGAAAGAGAGCTCAAGACGATCGCGGAGGAATGGACCAAGGTCCGCAAGAAGGCCGCGATCCTCCTCAAAAAGACCATTGAAAATGAACTCAAGGATCTGGGATTCAAAACCATCTCCTTTGAAACGCGCATCGAAAAGATCCCCCCGGGCCCCGAGGGACAGGACCGAGTCGTCTTTTTTATCAGTCCCAACGTCGGCGAATCCCTGAAGCCGCTCGCCGAGATCGTATCTTCCGGTGAGTCGGCGCGGATCATGCTCGCGATCAAGAAAGCCCTCATGCAGGTCGACCCGGTCCCCACTCTCATCTTCGATGAGATCGACGCCCAGATCGGCGGACGTCTGGGGACCGTCATCGGAGAAAAACTTCGGGAGATCTCCCGCCACCGACAGGTCATCCTGATCACGCATCTGCCGCAGATCGCGGCATTTGCCTCCCGCCACATCCGCATAGAAAAGATCGCGGAGAAGGACCGGACCAAGGTCCGGCTTTCAGACCTCCCGGAGGATGCGCGGATCGAGGAAATGGCCCACATGCTTTCAGGGGACGCCGCCTCCGCCATCTCCAGAGCACACGCCATGGACATGCGCGCCGCGGCCCTAGGTCCAAGAAAGAAGCCCCAGAAATGAGCGCAAAGAATATTATCATCGTGCCCTGTTTCAACGAGGCGGACCGGATGGACCCTTCTGCCTTTGAACATTTCATAAACAAAGAACCCCGTTTTTCATTCCTGTTTGTCAACGACGGCAGTACGGATGGCACCTCACAGGTGGTCGAGGCCCTCAGAGGGAAGGCTCCGCAAAGGATCCAAGCCCTTCACCTCAAGAAAAACTCAGGAAAAGGGGAAGCCGTGCGCCAAGGAGTCCTTCACGCCATTGCATGGGGCCCCGAGAACATCGGCTACCTCGACGCCGACCTTTCCTCCCCCCTATCCTGCCTTCTCCCGTTGGAGTCCCTTTTAGAGGATGGCCGAAAAGAGATCGCGATCGGATCCCGGGTCGCCCTTTTAGGCCGTGATATCCAGAGAAACCAGGCCCGCCACTACGCCGGGCGCGTATTCGCAACCGCGGCCTCCTGCCTTTTAGGCCTCAGGGTTTACGACACCCAATGCGGCGCCAAGCTCTTTCGCGTCACGCCCCGACTAAAAGAAGTCTTTGAATTTCCCTTCTCCAGTCGCTGGATCTTTGACGTAGAGATCCTGGCCCGCTTCATCCTTACCGAACGGGAAGGCCTCCCGGCTGTCCGGGACATCTGCGTGGAACACCCTCTGGATCAGTGGATCGACATCAAGGGGTCCAAGCTCCGCCTCAAGGACTTCATCATCAGCGCCGCGGATCTCCTCAAGATTGCGGCCCAGTTACAAAGAAAAAATCTTGCCCGCTCTTGAGGGAAATGCTAGTTTAATCCCCGACCCGGGACAACCATCACAACGAGGAGTTTTCTTATGAAAAAGATCGGCATCATCACATCCGGCGGGGACTGCGGCGGCCTGAACGGCGTCGTAAAGGGCGCGGCCCAGATGGCCAACGCGCTGGGCATCACCCCCTATGTCATCCCCAACGGATACGCGGGCCTCTACAATCTCGTCGAGTTCGACAAGCTGACAGCCCTCACCCCTGAACGGGCCGATGACATCGATGCCAACCTGGCCGGGTCCGAGGCTGGGCACTCCCGCGTCAAGGTCAAGAAGATCGAGGATGCCAATAAGTATGACAGGATCCGCGACGGCATGAAGAAATTCGGGATCGACGGCCTGGTCATTTCCGGAGGAGATGACTCCGGCTCTGTCATGGTCGACCTTTTCGAGCAGGGGATCAAATGCGTGCACGCCCCCAAGACCATGGACCTGGACCTGCAGACCTACTCGGTCGGCGCGGATTCCACGATTAACAAGATCGGCCAATACATCGAGGAGCTGAAGACCACCGCCTGGACCCACAACCGGGTCCTTGTCCTCGAGGTCTTCGGACGATACGCCGGGCACACGGCCTTCCGCGGCGGGGTCGCAGCCGACGCCGATGCGGTCCTGATCCCCGAGATCCCCTCGGACTTTGATGTCCTCTACAAGCACTGCAAAGAACGCCTTTTTTCCCGGATCCTCCGGAGCGATGTCCAGGCCGGGGCCTACATGATCGTGGTCGCTGAAGGATTAAGGAACGTAGACGGGTCCGAGATCGTGGATGAATCCGCCGGGATTGACTCCTTCGGTCACAAAAAGCTGGCCGGGGCCGGAAAATACGCGGTGCAGGAACTGACCAAACGCTTCAAGGCCGACCCCCAGATCAAGGACCTGATGAAAAAATCTAAAATGTATGTCGAAAAGATCAATGAGATCCCCGAGATCCGGGCCGTGGCCCCGGGGCACCTCGTCCGCTGCGGCCAGTCCTCGGCCTATGATGTCTGTTTTGGGAAAGAAGCGGGCGCGGCGGCTGTCCTGCTCCTCAAACAGGGGATCGTAGGGGTCACGATCGTCGGGATCGACGGAAAAAAGGTCCGTTATATGGAATCCAAGAAGGCCATCGAGCAACGGCATGTGGACCTGGACCAGGTCGCGGTCTACGAGGCCATGGGCACTTGTTTCGGGAGAGTCCCTCCCGCCATTGCGCCGACCTTCGAGAAGGCCGAGGGACGGATCGCGCGCCATCTCTAGAGCGATCTTCTTCTCTCCAACAAAAAACCCGGGAAAGTCTCCCGGGTTTTTTGTTTTTCTCTTTTATCATCAAGGGGGCCCAGGACGCTCCATCAGGAGCACCGTCCCGGCAGAATCCACAACACTCCACTCCGGAGAATCCAGGAATCTCTGGATCCTTTCGGAAACGACCTCCCCCTCAATCTGCCCCGCAACACTGATCCAGGGGTCATCGAGATCGATCAAGGCATAACGGATGTGCCGCGGGAGGAGGAAGGGACCCCTGCCATTAAAAAAAGCGCTCTCTTTCATCTTCTCCTGATCCT
>JAAYZZ010000192.1 GCA_012514595.1 Elusimicrobiota bacterium | reverse complement strand
TGGATCATATGACGCTTCATATGACCGGAGGGCTGACCCAGGGGGTGATCGTCATGGATCGGATCGGGGACATGCTTTCCGAAAGGACGCTCCTCGCCGGGCTTTGGCCTGTGGTCTTGGAGACATTGCCGCCGGATGTGCGGGCGCAATGGGAAAAAGGAGAGGTCCCTGTGGAAGAGGCGGTCCTTGATGTCCGCCTCAAGGAGGGAGTTGTCTTTCTGGAAAAGGTCTCTGTTGTGTCTGCGGATATGGCATTCGACCTGACGGGTGACGGACGACTTTCCGGCGCCTTGCAGGGACGAGGAGGTCTTGTTCTCTCTGATCGTCTGACGCAGGAGGTCTTAAAGAAAGATGCGGTCTTTCAAGGGATCTGTAACAAGGCCCAGAGGATCGAGATCCCCTTTGTTCTCGAGGGGACGCTCTCTCAGCCGCAGCTTAGGCCGGATGCGGAGTCTGTGGCCAAGAAACTCCTCGTCGAGAAAGGGAGGCAGGGGCTGTCCTCTCTGCTGGAAAAGGACCCCAAGGTCGGAGGGGTCGTGGATATTCTTTTCGGGGGGGATTCCCGTCGGGAAACGACCGAGGGATCAACAGAGGAGGGGCCGGCGCCATCCTCCGGGGGATCTTCCGGCCAGGCGGATCGTTTGAGCGAAGGGCTTGGGGTTCTCCTGCAGAAAGTCCTGGGTCAGTAAGGGATGGGGCCTGCGACATTCTCCTTGTCAAGGAAAAGGGGTCTAGGTATACTAATTCCAATTTCCGTCCTGTTGAAAGAGACCGCATGAACGATCAAGATAAACTGCGTCGGCACACGCGTGTTCGGGACGATATTCCTGTCCTCTGGCAGATCGAGGGCGCCGAGGCGCAGGGGCGTGGGGTCCTGCGCAATATCAGCGTTTCCGGGGCCATGATCGAGATCAAAGGGCTTCTTTTTCCCGGGAAGAAGAAGGTCTTTCTATTGCGGGCCGAGGAGCCACAGGAGGCCTTGATGGTCCCTCAACGGGCCCGTATCGTTTGGGGAAAGAATCCTCCGGCGGGGAACGGGTACTGTTTTGGCGGTGTTGAGTTCGAACAGATGTCGGCTGAAACACGAGCCGAGATCGAACGGCATGTTCACCGGAGGATGGAGTCCCTTTCCCAGGGCATGGGAATGGGGATTGCGGACAGGAATTTCGGCCTGGACCGTTAAGAAGCGGCAGGAGCGGTCCTCAAAAGTCAAATCATGGAGAGGGTTATGGAAAAAGGCGGGGATCCGAAGGTGGTTGTCCGTTGGGTGTTGTGGCTGGCGGCAGGCGCTCTGTTCATTGCGACACTTGTGATCTTTTTCATCAATTATCAGGACCTTCAGGAGGCGTTCATCGCCAGTGAGGGTGTCATTGAGCGCCAGGCCATTGTCCTGACGAATCAGGCAAAGGGTTATCGCGAGGCACGTCAGGCCCAGAAGGAGGCGGAAAAGAAGGTGGCGGAGATGACCGCACAGCTGGAGGACGCCAACACGCAGCTTTCTTCTGCCAAGGGCGAGATGGCCGCGATCCAGAAGATGAATGATGAACTTCGGACGAACATCGAGATCCTCGAGACCTACAAGGAGCAGGCCCTGGGTCTTGAGTCCCTGGTCAAAGACCTGAAGGCGAAGAACCAGTCCCTTGATGCAGACCTTCAGAAGGTCCGGTCGGAATTGGCGGAGTATAGTGCGGATATTGACGGGGTCGATCAGGGGCGTTCGCGCCTGAAGGCCCTTCGTCGGCAGATCAACAAGGTGAAGAAGAATATAGCCGCGATCCGCCGCCGGGCAGCGGACGCCCGTGCCGCGGCCCAGAGAGAACGGGACCGTGTGGAGTCCCTGTACGGGAACGGCGGTTTTCTTGTTCGCGACGGAGAGGACCTCTCCGTGACAAGATTGGGTCAGAAGATCGTCGACATTGACGTCAAGTTCGTGAATCCGTAATAAGGGGATTTTCATTCGCAACAAAAGAGCGGAGTTGGCAACAACTTCGCTTTTTTCTTTTATCATGCTCCTATCAATTAAGGTCATTCCCGGCGCAAGAAAATGCGAGGTCGTTGAGGATCAGGGGCAGATGAAGGCTTATGTCCGGGCCCCGGCTCTGGATGGCCGGGCGAACGAGGCCCTGCGGGACCTTCTCGCCGAACATTTCTCCGTCCGGCCGTCGAGGATTGAGATCATAAAGGGATTGAAATCGCGGACCAAACTCATTAAGATAGGGGACATTTAAGGAGACGGATATGCTCGAAAAGAGGGTCGATCAGGATTATATTCAGGCCATGAAGGCCAAGGATACGGTGCGTTCCGGGGCGCTGAGTTATCTCCGGGCCATGATCAAACAGGTCAAGGTGGATCAGCGCCTGGAGACGCTGGACGATGCCGGGGTCCAGGCCGTCATTAAAAAGCAGATCAAGCAGCGTCAGGATTCGATCGAGCAGTTTGAGAAGGGCGGGCGGACAGACCTCGCGGCCAAGGAGCGGGGAGAGGTCGAGATCATGAAAGCCTATCTTCCGCAGGAGATGTCCGTCGAGGAGGTCAGGGAGCTGGTCGCCCAGGCGGTTGTGGAGAGCGGAGCGGCCTCGATCAAGGATATGGGGAATGTGATGAAGCTCGCGCGCGACAAGGTCGCGGGTCGAGCGGACGGTAAGCTTGTCAGCGATATCGTTCGGGAGAAACTGAGCGCTCTTTAATGTTCTGGAAAGAGAGGGACCATCCTTCATGGCACGAAGGAAGGCATGGCTAGTTGGACTTTCGGCCGCGATCATCATTATCGGCGCGGTCTCTTTTTACCGGGCCTTTTATGTGGTCCCGGTCTTCATGTATCACCGTATCGGATATCCTGCCGTTGAGAAAGACAGGGCGAACACCGTCAGCCCCGAACGATTCCGCGCACAGATGAATGCCCTCAAGGTCTGGGGGTACCGCGTTCTCTCGATGGATGACTACGCCCGGGCCGTCGACGACCGAAAGAATCTGTGCTGCCGGAGTGTGGTCATCACCTTTGACGACGGGATCCTTAATAATTACACCGAGGCCTTCCCCGTCTTGCGTGAACATGGATTTTCTGCTGCCTTTTTCATCCCCGCGGCCAAGGTGGGGCGTCTCGATATCGACCCGCCGCGCATGAGTTGGCCGCAGCTTGAGGAGATGGCCCGGGCCGGTATGACGATCGGGAGCCATCTGTTGACGGAGCCGTACCTTCCGGAATTGACCCCCGAGGCGCGGCGTCAAGAGATCGTGGAAAGCCGAAGGATCCTGGAAGAGAAACTGGCTCGCCCCGTCAAGTATCTGGCCTATCCCGTCGGAGGATTCACGCCGGATGCCGGGGAGATGGTCCGTGAGGCCGGTTATCGTTTGGCCTTCACGACCAACCGGGGCCATCATCGGCTGAACCGCGATCCGTTCGAGCTGCGCAGGGTCAGGGTCAATGAGAAGGACAGGGGGCCTGTCCTGTGGGCCAAGCTTTCGGGTTTTTATAATTTCTTTCGGACGACAAAGAATCCGTATTGATCCAACAACAATGAGGGCGTGATGAAGAGAGCTTATCTGGACGGGAACGGGACATTCGTTGTGGCTGATTATAATCAGGCAAAGCCTTTTGCCAATTTCTTCCCCGGGATCGCGGGAGAGTGGGGCATTCCGATGTGGGCGTTCTACGTCAACCGCGGACAGGCCATTGCCTCCTTCGGGATCGAGTCCAAGGACAAGGCCATCATGGAGTTCCAGCCTGCGAACAAGGCCTATCGCCTCACCCCGACGCACGGGTTCCGCACCTTTCTCAAGGTTTCGCGCGAAGGAAAGACCGTGTTCTACGAGCCTTTCCAGAGTGCGGGGGTCACGACGTTCCGTCTCGAGCAGACCATGAAGATCTCCTCGCATGAGCTCACGATCGAGGAAACGAACAAGACCTTGGGGATCGCGGTCGAGGTGACCTATTTCACGGTTCCCGAGGAGCCTTTTGCGGCCTTGGTGCGTCAGGTCAGGATCCGCAATCTTTCCAGAAAGGCGTTGAGTGTTGAGATGATCGACGGGCTTCCGGTGATCATGCCCTATGGCCAGAACGAGTGGGTCATGAAGCACATGTGCCGGACCATCGAGGCCTGGTACAAGGTCCGCAATCTTGACAAGAAGGCCCCGTATTTCCAGCTGGAGGTCGAGGCTGCGGATGTTCCGCAGGTCAAGCATATTGAGGAGGGGAATTTCTATTTTGCCTTTGATCCGAACAGTCGTCCCGGAAAACTTTTTGATCCTGTGGTCGATGTCGGGGCCGTGTTCGGTCAGGCCCTGGACCTCAGGATCCCCGAAGCCTTTCTCGCGCAGAAGAGATTTTCTGTCCCCGAGGTTCAGCAGACCGATAACCGCACGCCCTGCGCCATGATGTCCGGCGCCTTTTCTTTAAAGTCCGGGGCCGAGAAGTCGATCGTTTCCGTGATCGGATTCGTTCACAGCGTCGCGGAGTTGCAGGCCACGATCCGAAAGATGACAACTTCTGGATATATTGACAAGAAAAGGGCAAGGAACAGGACCCTGATCGAGGGGATCAAGGCGCTGTCGCTCACCAAGAGTTCCTCGTCGGAGTTTGATGCCTACTGCGGTCAGACCTTCCTGGACAATGTCCTTCGGGGAGGGCTCCCGGTCAGCCTTCGGACCGCCGAGGGTCCGGCCGTGTTCAATGTCTACAGCCGCAAGCACGGGGACTTGGAACGCGACTACAATCAGTTCCGGATCGCCCCGACATTTCTTTCTCAGGGCAACGGGAATTACCGGGACGTCAATCAGAACCGGCGCAACGATGTCTGGTTCAATCCGGACCTCAAAGAAAGTGCGGTGGTGAACTTCTTGAGTTTGGTGCAGGCGGATGGATACAACCCTCTTGTTGTCTGTGGCATGATGTTCGTTGCTGAGGATGTGGAGCGGATCGATAAGGTCCTGACCCGATACGTCAAGGGGGATGGGCAGGAGATCCTCCGGGGCTTTCTTATGAAGGGGTTCATGCCTGGCGATCTCTTCCAGTTCATCCTGGCCAACGGCATCAAATTGAAATGTTCTGCCCGTGAATTTCTGGGTCATGTCCTTGCGGGTTGCCAGAAACATGAGACCGCCCAGCATGGAGAGGGGTTCTGGACCGATCACTGGGCCTATAACCTTGATCTTGTCGAGAGCTATCTGGCCCTACATCCCGAAGATCTCAGAGGGATCCTTCTCGAGAGAAAGGCGTTCACCTTTTATCACAACCATGTCTATGTCCTCCCGCGCGACAAACGGTATATCCTCACGGGGCGGGGGGTGCGGCAGTATCATTCCCTTCACGAGGGGCCTGAAGAGAAGGACGCCAGCAAAAAACTCCGGGTCCGGGGAGGCCAGGGAGAGGTCTATCAAGCGACCCTTCTGGTCAAGCTCCTCTGCCTCATCGCCAACAAGGCCGCGACCTTTGATCCGAGCGGGGTGGGGATCGAGATGGAGGCCAACAAGCCGAACTGGTACGACTCCTTGAACGGTCTTCCGGGGCTTATCGGCTCGTCGATCTCTGAGACCTTCGAGCTCAAGAGGTTCTCCTCTTTTGTCCTGGACGCGTTGGGGCAGCTGGCCGTTGAAGAGACCGATACCGTCGAGGTGTATGCCGAACTGGCCTCGTTCCTTTTCGGGTTGTCGGCGGTCATGGCGACGGGGTCCGGCGCCCATGATCTCTGGAAAAAGACCAACGATCTCAAGGAGGCCTATCGGGCGCGCGTGCGTGCCGGGATCCAGGGCGAAGAGGAGGCGGTCGCGGTCAAGGATATCCGGATCTTCCTGGAGCAGGTGGTCCAGCGCTGTGATCAGGCGGTTCAGAAGTCCCGCCGGAAAGACGGGCTTTTCCCGACGTATTTCTATCATCGGGTCACTAAATATGAATACTTGAACGCGTCGGACGAGGGGAAGGAAGAGGTCCCGGTGCGCCCCCTCGAGTTCGAGCGTCACGACCTTCCTTTGTTCCTTGAAGGGTTTGTGCACGCGCTCCGCAGCGAGAAGGACACGGAAGAGGCCGCGCGCCTGCATCACAAGGTCCGTTCGAGCGCGCTCTTTGATAAGGCCCTGGGGATGTACAAGGTGAACGCGAGCATCCTGAGCGAGAGCGAGGAGATCGGCCGGACCAGGATCTTCCCGCGCGGGTGGCTGGAGAACGAATCGATCTGGCTCCATATGGAATACAAGTATCTTCTCGAGCTTCTTCGTCGGGGACTGCATCAGGAGTTCTACCGGGACCTTCAGAAGGCCTGCGTGGCCTTCATGGACCCGGAGGTCTACGGCCGCAGCATCCTCGAGAATTCTTCCTTTATCGCCTCCAGCGCGCATCGCGATCGTGCGCTTCACGGGCAGGGATTCGTGGCCCGTCTCTCGGGAAGCACGGCGGAGTGGATCCACATCTGGATGTTCATGAACGCAGGGCTGCGTCCCTTCCGGATTGATCATGCCGGACGCCTGGAGCTTGTTCTGGACCCGGTCTTGAAGGGCGAGCTGTTCACCCGGAAGGCCGAGACCATTCTTTGGTACGAGAGGGACGGGGAAGAGAGGAAGGCCCTGATCCCGGCGGACAGTTACGCGTTCCATTTCATGGGCAAGACCCTGGTGGTCTATCACAACAAGTCCCGGAGGGACACCTTTGGGCCTCACGCCGCGCGTCCTGTGTCGATCCGTCTGCGGTATGTCCGTTCCCGCAAGGATGTTGTGGTCCCCGGCGGGACGATCCCTTCTCCTTATGCCGGAGATGTCCGGGAGGGGCAAGTGGCCCGTATCGACGTGGAGGTGGCCTGATGAGTACAGGACTTCTGCGGACATCGCTCTATGACAAACAGCGCGCGCTAGGCGCGAAGATGGTGCCTTTTGCCGGGTGGGAGATGCCGGTCCAGTTCGAGGGCATCCTCAAGGAGCATGAGGCCAACCGTCAGGGCTGTTCCATTTTTGATTGTTCCCACATGGGCGAATTCCTCATCGAGGGGGAAGGGGCCCGCGCAGCGCTCGACCGGATCGTCACCCAGAAGGTCCTCGACATGACCCCCGGCACCTGCCGTTACGGGATGGCGCTTAATGACCAGGGGGGGACGATCGATGATCTGATCGTTTACTGCATCACGCCCCGCAAATGGATGGTCGTGGTGAACGCCGCGAACATCACGAAAGACCGCGAGCATTTTGAAAGGCATTTAGGGCCGGACGTCACGTTCACGGATATCAGCGTAGGAACGGCCAAGCTGGATGTCCAGGGCCCCCTCTCGCGCGAGGTCCTTTCCGCGCTTGTTCCGGGAATTCAGGGTCTTTCTTATTACACCTTCGGAGAGTTTGATCTTTTGGGAGAAAAAGTCGTCATCAGCCGCACGGGTTACACCGGCGAGTTGGGCTTTGAGATCTATTATCCCTGGGACAAGGCCGAGAGGGTCTGGGACCAGCTTCTTTTAGACGCGAGGGTCCGCCCGACGGGGTTGGGCGTGCGCGATGTCCTGCGGATCGAGGTGTGTTATCCGCTGTACGGGCACGAGCTGTCGGAGGAGATCTCGCCTTTTGACGCAGGGCTTAGGATGTTCGTGGACCAGGGGAAAGATTTCATCGGGAAACAGGCGCTTCTGACCCGGCCCGTTCCCTTGCAGACGGTCTGCGTTCTCTCGGATTCTCGCCGGGCCCCTCGTCAGGGACAGAGGCTTTATTCCCCCGAAGGATCTGAGGTGGGAGAGATCACCAGCGGCACCTTCTCTCCGGCCCTGGGCTTCGGGATCGGGTTGGGATTTGTAAAAAAAACATTTACGAGTACTGACAAAGTCATTATATTTGGGGATGAAAAATTCAGACAGCCCGCCCGCATCGTCACGCGGCCGTTCTACAAAGAAGGATCGCTTAAAAATTAGGATCAGGGAGTTCTCTTATGGATATCGTCGATCATTATCTTTACACCAAAGAGCATGAGTGGATCAACATCGAGGACAATGTCGGGACCGTCGGGATCACCGATTATGCCCAGTCCGCTCTGGGAGATATCACCTTCATCGAGATGCCGGACGCCGGAAAAGAGGTCGAGCAGTTCGAGCAGCTTCTCTCGGTCGAGTCGGTGAAGTCCGCCAGTGACATCTTCGCGCCCATGTCGGGGCGCATCATCGAGACCAATGACGATGTCCTCGAGGATCCGGCCCTCATCAACCGTCGCGCCTATGACAAGGGCTGGCTGGTGAAGATCGAGATCTCGGATGCGGATGAGACCTCGAACCTTTTGACCGCGGATGAATATCGCAATTATCTGGAGAGTCTGGACCGCAACGACGGCGGAGAAGACTCCGAGGAATAAACGCCTCTTTGAAAGGCCGGGTTCCCCCGGCCTTTTTCATTTTTGAGAAAGACGGAGCCTGTGAACCCCTACATTCCCAATACAGAGGATGATGTTGCCCAGATGCTCAAGGTGATCGGCGTCGCGTCGATCGATGAGCTCTTTGGTGATATTCGTCCGTCCCAGGCGCCCAGGTCTTTCGACCTTCCGCAAGGCCTTTCGGAATTCGAGGTCATGGAAAGGCTCAAGAGGCTGGCCCTTCGCAACACCAATGAGCCGATCCCTTTTATCGGCGGGGGATATTATGATCACTATGTCCCGGCCGCCTGCCAGGCTTTGATCTCGCGGGGAGAGTTCTACACCGCCTATACACCCTATCAACCCGAATGCTCTCAGGGGACCCTGCAGGCCCTTTTTGAGTTCCAGAGTATGATCTGTACGCTCACCGGCATGGATGTCTCCAACGCCTCTTTGTATGAGGGCGGCACCGCGCTTT
>JAAYZZ010000191.1 GCA_012514595.1 Elusimicrobiota bacterium | reverse complement strand
TCTCGTCGGCCCTTATGTCGGGAGTAAGGCGCGCGAGATCCTCGTCGACCGCGAGAAATGGCTCATGGACCAGATGGGGACGGCCGAGTCCGCTGAGGCCGCTCCCGAAAAAGAACCCCAAGAGTGACCATGGACGGGAAACCCGATATCGGTCAGATCCTTAAAGAGGAGAGGGAGCGTCGCGCGCTGACACTGGATGTCGTGCACGAAGCGACCAAGATCCCGCTCGACTCCCTTCGTGCGATCGAGGAGGGGTATCGCGTCAGGACCCTCACGCCCTTCTATTACAAGAATTTCGTCAAGGCCTACGCCAGGTATCTCGATATTGATGTGGGCGGGTTTCTCGCCGAGGAGAAGCCCCCGTCTGCTACGGTCCTGCCCCGGACAGATCCCTCATCCGCGTCTTCTTCGGCCCCTCGGTTGAATGCCATGTCGCTCAAGATCTTTGCCCGGCCGTCCAGGGCGGTCGCGCGGAAGGTCCTCAAGATTGCGGTCGTTTTTCTTCTGGTCGTCGGGGGGTGCCTTGTCCTTTTCGGGATCGTGCGCGGGATCCGGGCCCTGGGGACCAGGATCTTTCGTCCCGGGTCCCATGAGGTTCGAGCCCCTGAAAAGTCTCCGGATCCCGTGGTCAAGGAAAAGGCCGCCCCCGCAGCTCCCAAGGTTCAGACGGCACCCGCAGCCCCGGCGGCGATCTCTCAGACGGCCTCTGCAACATTTTCGAAGGTTCAGGTCACGGTCCGGTCCTCCGGTTCGGCCTCTTTGGTCGTCACGGCGGACGGGAAGGTCGTGATGCAGGATACTCTCCGACGGGGGGATGTCGAGTCGTGGGGAGCCCAGCGGTCGATCGAGATCGTGGGACGGGGCATTCCTCTTTTGGAATTCGAGATCAACGGAAAAGGGGTCGGCCGTCTCGGCTCCCGCGGCCGCAGTATCCGCAAGGTCGTTGTGACCCCCGAGGGCGTCACGACCGAAGATTGACCCTCTTAAAATCCTTCTTGCCATGGCACACGTTCCTTCCCCTGAAAAAGGTCCTTCCTTGAACGTCGGTCTTCTCGACCTGGGGTGTGTCCGCAACACCGTGGACTCGCAGGATCTCCTTGCGTCTTTCGCGCGCAAGGGGCATCGCATCACCAGCGTCGAGAATGCGGATGTCGTTGTTGTGAACACCTGTTCTTTCATCGAGGACGCCAAGCGCGAATCGATCGACGCGATCCTGGGCCTCGTTGACCTGAAGAGAAAGGGCCGCATCAAGAAGATCGTCGTGGCCGGATGTCTGTCCCAGCGCTACGGGGCCGTGCTTGTCCCCGAGCTCAAGGAGGTCGATGCCTTTATCGGGGTCCAGAAACTCAGGAAGGACTCCCGGCAGGCCCCTGCGGTCCTGACCCCCGCGTATTCGTCGTATCTCAGGATCTCGGAAAGCTGTCTGCATCAGTGTTCCTTCTGCATCATCCCGAAGCTCAAGGGACGATTCGTTTCCCGTCGGATGTCGGCGGTCCTCAAGGATGCCGAGGCGATGGCGCTCCTGGGGGTCCGGGAGATCAATGTGATCGGGCAGGATGTGACCGCCTACGGGCTGGACCTTTACAAGCGCCGGGCACTGGCGGACCTTTTGAGGCGGATCGTCAGGCGTGTGCCCGATGTGCCCTGGATCCGTCTTCTCTATGCGCATCCTTCCCATGTGACCGACGATCTTTTGGATGCGATGGCCCGGGGGAAGAGGATCTGCAGGTATCTCGATATTCCCTTGCAGCATGTGAGCGACAGGGTCCTCAAAATGATGGGGCGGGGGACCACGCATATAAAGACCGTTGCGCTTCTTGAGAAGGCGCGGCGCAGGGTCCCGGGCATGGCGCTGCGGACCGCGTTCATCGTCGGGTTCCCTGGCGAGACGGAAAAGGATTTCCGCGAGCTCCTGCGTTTTATCGAGGAGAACCCCTTTGATCATGTGGGCGTTTTTACCTATTCGCGCGAGGAGGGGACCGCGGCCTACCGGCTCAAGGGGCAGGTGCCGCGAGCGGTGCGTCAGGAGAGATATGAACGTCTGATGGAGGCGCAGGCTCAGGTGCTTCAGGGGCTCCACCACTCGAGGATCGGGACAGAGTCCGAGGTCCTTATCGAGAAGCGCGCCGAAGGGAGGATGGACCGCTATTGGGGCCGCAGCCCCTGGGATGCCCCGGATGTCGACGGAGGTGTCTTTGTGGAGAGCCGCAGGCGGCTCATCCCCGGGATGATGGTCCGAGTCAGGATCTTGGGGGATGAGGGATATGATCTTCGGGGGGAGGTCGTGGATGAACGTGCCTAATCTTTTGACGATCCTGCGGGTCCTCATGGCGGTCGTCATGGGACTGTCGTTGCGGCAGGAGGGGATCGCCTTCGCAGTGATCGCTCTCTTTTTGTTCGTTCTCGCGTCCCTGACGGACGCCCTCGACGGGTATTGGGCCAGGAAGTATGGCCAAGTCACGATCTTTGGAAAGATCATGGATCCCGTCGCCGATAAAGTTCTGACCCTGACCGCTTTTTTTGTTCTGGCTGTTCAAGGCGTCTTTTCGGGGTGGATGGTGGGTCTGATCGCTTTGCGCGAGGTTCTTGTGACACTGTGGCGCATCGTCTCGATGGTCAGGGGGGTCGTTCTTCCCGCCGAAGGGCTGGGGAAGATCAAGACCGTCTTCCAGATGGGGACGATCCTGTTTGTTCTTTTGTGGCGCGTGCTCGTCCTCTGGCCGCCTGCGATGCCTTGGACAAGAGATCTCGGAAGCCTCTTTACCTTCCTCGCCCAAGGTCTTATGATAGGGGCCGTTCTGATCACGGTGATCTCGGGGGCCGCGTATCTTTTTCCCCGTTCGAAAGGATGTTCCTCTTGCGCCTAACGCCCGCATCCCTTGTTTCCACTTTCTTTCTTGCCGGGAGATTTCCTGTCGCGCCCGGGACTTTTACCAGTGCGCTTGCCCTCATCCTGGCGTTCTGGCTCCACGGGAACACGGCCAGCTATTTTCTGGTCACGGCGGGAGTGATCGCGCTCGGATTTCTCTTTTCCGGCGAAGAGGAGAGGGATTCCGGCAGAAAGGACCCGGGGCATATTGTGATCGATGAGGTCGCCGGGATTTTTATCTCGTTCTTTTTTGTCCCGTTCTCCTGGTCGGTCGCGATCACGGGGTTCTTTCTTTTTCGCGCCTTTGACATGTTCAAGGTCCCGCCCGCCGACCGGTTTGAAAAGATGGGCGGGAGCTGGGGGATCATGGCCGATGACATCATGGCCGGGATCTATACCAACATCGTTCTTCAGATCGCGCTTCGTTTGGTCTTTTAGATAAGGAGGGGATCATGATGCGTTCATC
>JAAYZZ010000190.1 GCA_012514595.1 Elusimicrobiota bacterium | reverse complement strand
CGCAGCATCTCCTGAACGGTCCTGGGCTGCCCTTGAAGGCCCCAGTCGTCGAGAAAGACGACCTGAAAGTCAAAACGCCGCGCCAGTTCCAAAAGATTGAAAAGAAAAACCCCCGTCAACCGCTCATCATAATCAGGCCGCTTCTTCATCCTTTTCGCATAATAACCCGGCGCCAGGCGGCTCTTGATCAAAAGACCCGTGTAGGTTCTCGTAAAGACCGGCCACGACCAGAAAGATGTTTTCTCGGACAATCCCACGGACCGATAGATCCTCTCCTCCCGGAACTCAGGGTCGAACACATCCAGGGGCGTCATCCGGCGAGAGGACAGGACGCCATCGTCCGAAAGATCAAAATCCACTTTGGCGAATTCCGTATAGTACAGCGGGATCCCCTCGAGGATCCTCTCGACCATATAACGGTCCCGGCCCCCTGCCGCCACATAATTAAAGATGACAATATCCGGATCATATCTCAATCCGTCCTTTAAAAGCCGCAGGAAACTCTGGCCCAACCCGTTATAAGAAACGCCGAAATTGAGGACCTCCAGATTCCCGACCGAATCTTCCAGATAATAGGTCCAGCAATCCTGGGATCGCTCGCCGTCACAATAGAAGAAAGAATCCCCGAAACAAGCGACGCGCAATTTATCCGGGGAGGACAACAAAGGATATTCCCGGTCGGTCCTCATTCCGAAAGAATTCGTCTGCCGGTCCGTGCCATCGCCCTGCAGGGCCGCGGTCACAAAGCCCAATTCGGGGTCAAACCGGTAGGCATCCGGCCTGAACGTCATCCGCTGGACCATCTCGGAGACCCTCCGATATAACCGATCCTCCAGGAGAGATCCGTTCCCGACTAGATATATGTTCCCGAAGCCTCCCGTCTTCCTCAGTTCCGCACCGATCAGGATCCGGGAGACAATTTCCGTGAAAAGAAAGACCAGGGCGAGCATGGCCATGCCCCAAAAGAAGGCCTTTCTCTTCAGGAGGACGCCCAGCCACAAGAAAAGAAAGAAGATCGAAAGAATAAAGATCCAGTGCATCACGGTCCTTTGTTGGTTACACGAAGGGAGGAGAACTCATCAATGCCTGAAATGCCGGGCGCCGGTAAAGACCATCACGAGCCCGCGCTTGTCCGCTTCCTTGATAACTTCCCCGTCGGATATGGACCCGCCGGTCTGGATGATGGCAGACACCCCGGCCTTGGCCGCCAGGATGACCGTATCCGGCTTGGGCAGGAACGCATCCGAGGCCAGACACGCCCCTTGAGACAGCTTGCCGGCCTTGCGGATCGCGAGGATCGCGCTGTCCACTCGCGAGGTCAGCCCCATCCCGATCCCGACGGTCTTCTCTCCTTTTGTCAGGAGCACCGCGTTCGATTTCACGGCCTTCACGACCTTCCATCCGAAAAGCATGGACGCGATCTGCGCCTTGGTGGGCCTCTTTTTTGTCACGACCTTGAGATCCGAAAAAGAGATCTCCTTGAGGTCGGTCTCCTGAAGGAGCATCCCGCCGGGGACCTTCTTCACATCATACCGGTCCTTTACAAAAAGTCTCGGGTCCAGGGTCACAAGCCGCAGGTTCTTTTTCTGGGTCAGGATCTCGAGCGCCCCCTTGTCGAAGGCAGGAGCGATCACGCACTCCATGAATCCGCTCTTTTGAATGAGGGCCGCTGTCTTTGCATCCACCGGACGGTTCAGCCCGATGATCCCGCCAAAAGCGGACAGACTGTCGCACTGCCAGGCGGCCTTGTAGGCCTTGGCGAGATCCTTGTCCGTCGCAACGCCCGAAGGATTATTGTGTTTGATGAGCGCAACTGCTGGGGTTGTGAACCCGTAGGCGATATCCACCGCCGCATAAAGGTCGAGAATATTATTAAAGGAAAGTTCCTTGCCGTGCAATTTCTGGATGGCGGCCATCCCCGATGGAGAGGAGCCGGCCTCCTTGTAAAAAGCCGCCGCCTGATGGGGGTTCTCGCCATAGCGAAGATCCTCGGCCTTGTTGAAGGACAAGGAGAATGTGGACGG
>JAAYZZ010000189.1 GCA_012514595.1 Elusimicrobiota bacterium | reverse complement strand
ACCGAGGTGCCAAAGCGGCAGGCATCCACAAAAAGCGCGACCCCGAAAAGACCATAGACGATCGACGGGACCCCCGAGAGATTTCGGATCGACATCCGGATGAAGCGGGTCATCAGGTTCTCGGGCGCGTACTCATTGAGATAAATGGCACTTCCCATGCCGAGGGGGACGGCCAGCACTGCCGTGATCACGGTCACAAAGAACGTGCCCACGATCGCAGGAAAGATCCCGCCTTCGGTCATTCCTTCGCGCGGGGCCTGACTCAAGAATTCCCAGCTAATGGCCGGGGCCCCTTTTGTGATGATGTCATAAAAGACAACGATCAGGATGAGGCCCACAAAGCCCATGCACAGCCTCAAGGCCAGGAACCCCAGGGTTTGTTTGACGGCTTTCATCTTCATTTGATCATCTTCATATGTTTATGAAAGACCACATCCGAGATGAGGTTGATGATGAACGTGATGATAAAAAGAACAAGCCCGACGGTAAAAAGCATGTAGAAATGGGTCGAGAAGTAGGCGGTCTCCCCCAGCTCGATCGCGATCGTGGCGGTCATGGTCTTGACCGCGGACAGCCAGTTCTGCGGCATGGCCGGAGCGTTCCCGGTCGCCATCAGGACCGTCATGGTCTCACCGATCGCGCGCCCCATCCCGAGCATGGAAGCGGCCACGATCCCCGAGGCTGCGGCCGGGATCTTGACCCGGACAACGGTCTGCCACTTGTTAGCCCCGAGGGCCAGAGAGGCCTCCTCATAGGACTTGGGGACACTCTTTAAGGCGTCCTCTGAAAGACTCACGATCGTGGGAAGAGCCATCACGGCGAGCAGGATGGACCCGTTGATCGCGTTCAATCCGTTATAAGTTCCGGTGATCCTGGCCAGAACAGGCCCCACCAGGACGATTCCCAAGAATCCGATCACGACCGACGGGATCCCGGCCAGGATCTCGATAAGCGGCTTGGCGATCTCTCGCACCCTGGGGCTTGCCACATCCGAAAGATAGGCTGCGGTCCCGATCCCGAGGGGGACCGCGATGACAAGCGACCCCACGGTGGTCATGGCCGTGGACACCAGCATGGCCAGAAACCCGTAGGTCTCCCTGTCATAGGCATCCGGGTTCCAGCGGGATGTTGTCAGGAATTCAATAAAGGAGACCTCCCGGAACCCCGGAAAGGCGTTCCTGACAAGAAGGATGAAGATCCCCACAAGGATGATGACTGCGATCATCCCGTTCAGAAAGAACAGCCCCTCAATGAACCTCTCTTTGACACGACGTGTATTGACGCGCATAGGGAATATCATGGCCCGTATTATAAACCCTCTCTCAGAAAACAACGAAGGCCCTGGTGAAAAAATTCAGAAAAGAGCAGGCCGTATGATCAGGCCTGCTCTTTAAGGATCAAAGCCGCGTCATCAGATCCCGACCCGGGAGTTCAACCCTCGATACTCCTCGGTAATAGGAAAGAACCCTTCCTTTTCCACGATCCCCTGCCCCTCGGCACTGGTCTCGAACTTCATGAAATCGAGGACCGCGCCCTCAACGGTCCCGCCGACATACTGGTACAAGGGACGCGCGATCGGATAGACCCCCGAATCGACTGCGGCCTGGTCCAGAGGGCTTGCGTAGGGCATCCCCTCCTTGAGCGCCACACCCAGGACCGTCAGCCCCGAAGCCCCTCGAACATACCCCACCCCGACATAGCCGATCCCCGTCGGATCCGCCTTGACCGCTTCGACGATCTGGGCATTGCCGTTCATACTGCGCATCTTGGGGGAGTATTCGGCCTTGAGGACCATCTCGCGAAAGAACCCATAGGTACCGGAATTGGACTGACGGCCGTAGAGCGTGATCGGCATGTTGGGACCGCCGACCTCGGACCAATTGGTGACCTTGCCTTTAAAAATGGCTCCGATCTGCTCGACGGTCAATTGCCTAACAGGATTATTGGCGTTGACGATCACGGAAAGACCATCGATGGCGATCACAACACGGGAAGGATCGATCCCTGCCGCGGCCGCGAGCTCGATCTCCTTGGCGCTGATGGAACGCGAGGCGTTGCCGATATCGCACTTCTTGTTGATGATCCCCGCAATTCCCGTCCCGGAGCCGCCGCCCGTGACCGCGATCTTGACGCCCGGGTACTTCTGCATATAGACCTCGGCGAGTTTCTGGACGAGATTGACGATCGTGTCCGAACCCTTGACCTGGATCATCTCGGCGGATACGGCCGTGGCCGCCAAGACAGCCCCGAGCACCGCAATACCGACCTTTGACAGCATTCTCATAAGACCTCCATTGTTCAAATTGTATATGCCAATTGTTAAGAGAATATTAAGAAACCCGCCTCCCGGAGCGGCCTCACAGGACCGCCCGCGGAGATCCGCGTTAGAACTTCATGACCACATCGGCCTGAAAGATCTGCTCATCGGCCTTTGTCCCCTTCAGAGCATCCGAACGGTAATAATCAAGACCCAACGACACGTTCTTGGAAAGACCGATGTCCAGGATCCACTCATGGGACTTCACGTTGGTATTTCCAGAGTAACGGTCGGAATCCGGGAACGCATCGAGCCAGGCGTCCTTGGCGAGACGAACATACTGGTACTTGAACTGCCAGTCTCCCCTCTGGGCCCCCACCTTTTTGTGACCGAACTTGAGCCCTGAGGCCCAACCCGTGTTGTCAGATCCGGGATCAGGGTTCATAACATAATCCGCAAACACCCCGGCCATCTTGATCGGTGAACTGGTCTCCTCAGGCCAATTATAGACCACCTCAGCAGAACCGGCCCACACCTGGCCCCAGTCATAAACATATTTTGTCCCGCTGACCGTGTTGCCCGATGACCTTCCATCAATCAGGGCATTGGTCTCCTCAAGCCCCTGGACCCCGTAGAATGTCCCGGCGAGCTTTGTCTTGAAAGGTTCCTCAAGCCCGACATCCAACGAGTGCCCAAGGCCCGCCTGGGCATAATACATCCCGATATCCGTTGCGCTGCTGCTGGATTCTTCAATGACCCAATAACCCGCATTCACAAAAGCCTCCCCTTTCAGGACCTTGGCCAGATCCGCATGGACAGAGACTCCCTCCTGATTGATATCCGAATCCCACATCATATCCGTGGTGTACCACAAATATCCCTTGCCACCGGCATTGTACTTTCCACCGATCAGGCTCAGCCAGGAATTGGGCTTGTATTCACCATAGGCATAATCCAGACGGAGATCGCCACGGTTGAAACCCTCATCCATCGTCTGGTTTGTCGAACGAGGATCATCCGTACTGCTGTTCTTTTCAGCGCTTGAAAGGCCCGCGCCCACAACGAACTTGTCATTGGGTTTTCCCTCGACCCCCAGACGATAGCGCACACGGCCTCTATTGCGCGTGGTCGAGCCCTCCTTCTGCTGGGTCTGATAACGAAGACGAACATCCCCCTTTATCTTGAGGGACTGGACCCAGGAAGGGATCGCGGAGTTCTCCTGCTTTGCGATCTGATTGTTGACATCCTGTTT
>JAAYZZ010000188.1 GCA_012514595.1 Elusimicrobiota bacterium | reverse complement strand
TGTGTCGGATGCCCGTGCCGGCGGGCCTTCTCGAGCTTGGGCTCGAGGATCCGCAATAGTCGAACAACCTCGCCCAGACGCTCCTGTCCGATCGCCTCCCACAACTCCCGGATACGCCCCGCGATCGTATGATGCTCATCGTCCGCAGCAGCCCCCGGGGGCTCCACAGAAAGGGCCGGTGCGGGACGGGACAAAAACTCGGTCTCACGGCTCCGGTGCGCTTCCCGCAGCTGCGAACGGCACGCCTCACCAACACGGGAAACAAAGACGTGCTTGCCTGTCTGTCTCTCGAGGGCATACAATTTTCCGATCCCCACCGCCTCGCGGATCTCCCGAAGCATCCGCTCGGTGAATGCGCGATCCTCGGCGATCCTCGCCCCCTCCTCGGCGGGAGGATCCTCGCTCCGGATCCCCGGATCTCTCGAAGACGCTCCATCTCCCACGGCCACCTCAACAAACGGAAGATCATTGACCTTCTGTTTCTCAGACGTAATGACGGGGTCCGACCCTTCGGCCACGCCCTCCGGGATGTCCTCCCCAACGCCTTCGAGGTCCAGGCCCGGCGCGGGCTCGATCACATCGATCCCGTTACTCGCCTCCAGCAGGGCAGCCTGATCCGGCCAGGAGAACGGATTCAATCCCCGGCGGATGAGAACCTTGTTCGCGCGGGCCACCAGAAAAACCAGAAGGGGGGGCTCGCATCCCAGAATCCCCGCCACAACAGAAGCCGGGACCTGAACCAGCCGCCGGTCCCTCTCCGGAGAAAGCATGATCATCTCCCGGGGGATCGCCTCATTGAGAAATTCCGCGAACCGCTCGGCGAAGGCGCTTCTCCGCATCAGGAACATATTGTACCGCCTGCGCTCTTCGGGATCTCCCAGGACCTCATAAGCCTCCGAAACTTTCTTGAAGATCTCTTCCGCCTCCCGGTCTCCGGGATTTCTGTCCGGATGGCATTCCCGGGCCCTCTCGCGATAGGCCGTCCTGACCGCCTCGTCATCCGCCTTCGGATCAACCTTGAGCAAGGCGTAATAATTTCCGTACGCCCGACGCTTTTGCGCCTTGTCCGTCAGCCCCACGGACCTCCGGAAGGCCTCCAAAGCGTGGACGATCCCGGACGAGCCATGACGTACGGTCACCCAGCGGACCATTCCGTCGAGGAATGACAGGGCCAGCGGCGGAAGGTCCCAGGAAAGACCTTCTTCACGAAGCGCGTGATAGATCCGGTGATGGACCTTGGTATGGAGCGCCTTATCAACTGCATCAGTGATCCCTGCCTTGGCCTGCGACCAGAAATAGCGCGCCTGATACGGGAATCCGGCGGAGACAAGGGAGTCTGCGGTCACAAGGGCCATCCTCTCCCGGGGAACAAGCGTGGCATTGACCGGATCGCGCACCAGAACCAGGGCCGGAACATCGACCACTCCGCGCCCGTAATGCGCACGGTCAAAGACGTGGATCTCAAACCCGTTGCCGTGATGCACCGGGACAAGGATCGGCAACTTTCCGGCGATCTTCTGGAGCTGACCGATCATCCCCTCTTCCTGCCGGCCCCGGTATCCCACGCCGATCGTCCCGACAGCGGAGACAGCCCCCTCCATCGCCACAGGGCCGCGCGGAACGATCGGACGGTTGCGGATATTATGCGCCCCGACGATATAATCCCACAGGGCCATCCGGTCAAAGTCCGCGGCCTTGGCCCGCTCCATGTTCGCAAAATAGTAGTAACGGCTCAAAACGATCTCCCGGCGTCCCTCCCGGACATGGACCTGGACAAAGGGGCCACAGTCCGCGTCCTCGCGCAGTTCCACCCACGCCGGGGTATCGGCTGGAAGATGCCTGTAGGCCGCCTCCCCCTGCGCGGAGAGATACAGGGCCGTGTTCGTTCGTCCGATCTGCTTGAAATCCACCCGGTATCGTCCCCCGCATGTGCGCACCGCCACGGGGATCGCCCGCCCCAATGCCACAAGATCCCGGCGGCCCTCAAAACACGCACGCACATCCTCGAGGACCAGATCGATCGGATGCATCAACCCCTTGCGCGTCCCGGTCTGATAATGGCGGACCTTGGCGAGATCATAACGGTATGTGACCAGCGCCTCGGCCTCCCCCTTATCAAAGTCCGAAGCAAAATAGACCCGGATGATCTGTCCATGGTTCCTGTCACGTTCCACACGGATCGCCGCCTCCTGTCCCTTGGCCTCCAGAATATCGGGCGCCAAATACTGCGAGGGAATGCCGAACTGTGCCAGGGCCCAGTTCTTTCCCTTATGCATATAACGGATCATGCACGTCCCGTGCTGATATCCCCCGAGCTTGCCCGTGAGATCAATGTGCCGACGGAAAGGACGGCCGGTCAAAGAAAGAACAATGCCCTGCGAAGCGCGGATGATGTCCATCTCCTCGACAGAGATGTTCTTGACCGCCTTGATCTCCGGGATATAACAGAATGTCGTCCAGGGCCGCGGGGACTCGTGATCCACGGCATTCAGATCATAAAGATTCAGAACCACCCCTTGATTGGGATCCTCTTCCGCAATGAGAAGGACCAGCATCATTTCCCCAGTAATGTCAGAGAAGGAGAACGAGGCCCCTTCAAGGATCCGACGTCCTTTGGCATCGAGAAAGACCGCCCCCTGGCGCGAAGGCCGGACATGGGCTTCGATATGCGTACCCGCCTTCAGCCCCTCCCCGGCCAGGGACCAGTTCACGATCGCAGCCTCGGCATGAGGATCATTGCGGACCCACTCATGCTCGAGGATCTTCCGGATCACGTGATGCAGCGGGACCTCCGCATCGGCCACGACCGTGGCTGCGGCCGGGATCCCGCCGATAAAGGGTGAGCCCGTGCCCAGCGTGAACTTCGCCCTGCGGAACACCTCCCCCTCGACGCGGGGGACCAGGCCCAGGGCGTCCAGGTCATGCGAGACAAGCCCCTGATCGACCCTGAGGATCTCCGCGATCTCCCGGGCGGTGCGCGGACCCTCCTCAAAGAGCGCCTTGACCTTCTCCCGACGAGCGGCCGTGCCCCGGAGCGTGAAGCGGAATCTGATAACACTTCCGGAAAGATCCCGAACGGCAGGGCTCTTCAGATCGTTATAGACCTGCTCGATCGGCACCTGAAGCTCCTCGGCGATCTCCTTGGGGGTCCGGGGACCCTTCAGAAGAATATCCCGCATCCTCTCCCGACGGGCCCTGACCGCAGGATCCTCTACCCGCCGAGGACGGTTCGTCACGACCCGGGACCGGACATCCGAAAGATCATCGGACTGAAGGTCGGCCGAGATCGTATAGATCGGAACACCGATGGCCCCGGCGAGATCACGGACCGTACGCGGAGCCTCCCTTAAAAGTCCCCGGATCCTGCCGCGACGTTCCGCGACCGCTTGAGAGATGCCACGCACACGCTCCCGGATGATCCGATCCTTGAGCGCTTTGAGCTCTTTCGAAGAAAGATCCTTGGCGATCTGCTGGAACGGGACCTCCAAGAGTCCGCTCAATTCACGAATGGTCCGCGGGCGATCCGACAAAAGCTTCCCGATCTTCTCTCGCCTCGCCTTTGTCTCGGGAGCGACCTGTCGCCCGCTCCGACGCTGGACAAGTCTTTTCTGGAGTCCTTCCGCCTCGGGCCTCTTGAAATACTTCTTGAGCCCATAGACCGTCAGACCGACCGCACAGGCAAGGTCGCCCCGCGTCATGGGCGCAGCCTCGAGGAGCTCCCGGATCCTGGCCATCATTTTCGCGGAACGCTCCTGACGGGCCACAAGACACTGGTCCGGCGCGCTGATGATCTTCGGCAGGACATCCTGCAGTTCCCTGGAGTGCACGTCCCGATTGATCGTCGAGACATCAACCGAGAGCTCGCGGGCCAGGTCAGGGATCGTACGCGACCCCAGGGCAAGGGCCTCACGGATCCGCTGATGGCGCTGCTGAACTTTCAGGGAACGAGCCCGCCCTTTCTTCCAGACCACCCGATCCGCCAGAGAACCAACCGAAGGTTCCTTGAGACGCTTTCTGAGCGCCACGGCATTCAGCCCCAATTCTTTCATGAGCTCTTCAAACGCCCAAGGGCTGGCCTCGAGAAGCCCTTTCAGCCGTTCGACGCTCTGGCGATACCGCAGATCCCTCAAGCCCGCCCTCCGGGCGTCCTTGCGGATCCGGGACGCAAGACCGTCGAAAGACGGGTCCCTCAAATACCGCAGAACCGTCGACCAGGTCAGCCCCGTTCCGCCGCAGACCTCCGTGCGTGTACAGGTCTCGTGCGAGAGCAGGAACTCCCTCACCTTCTGCTGCCGCAAGCAGATCTCCTTCTCTCCGGTCAGACGCGAGGCCCCTGCCGTCTTCGAAGCCCGCGCCGCGGCCTCGGAGAATCCCCCCTTCAAAAGCTCCTCTCGTGTGAGACGCACCAGTCTCTTCTTATCAGAAAGACGCACAAAGACATCCCCGACATCGCGATCTTCGGTCTCGATGCGCAGCACCCAAAAACCCAGCCCTTCACACCAGGCCTTGTGGACCACAACGGTCTTTCCGGAAAGACCGCGGGAGACATTGACATACAATTGATGCGTGCGATTCCCCCTGTCCCCGTCCATCCATCCTCCAGCGACCCAATGTCCATACCGGCTCAGGACCACCTCGAAAGGGCCGTCGGAGAACGGCAGGATATTCCGGTCATCGAATACGCCGTTCCGGGCAAAACGCACCAGGTCGGCCTCAGGCCCGACCTCGAATTTCTGAAGATGCGTCCCCGTCGAAGAGAAGAGCCGCAGGAACGTTCTTCCATTCTGAGCCTGGATGCGGATCCCCCACTGTCGCCCGATCCCCAAAAGCGGTCTGTCGAGAAAGAACGCGCGGACCATCACCTTGTCTCCGGGGGAAAGGGCCTTCAATTGGCACATCACCTGCTGCGGACACCCGCGGACCGCATGAGGGAACTGGAGATTCCTGCCAGGGGAGACCTCCATCCCGATCTCTCCCTCAAAAGGCTTGAGGGCGGGATCATCGAAGATCCCGTTGAGCGCAAAGGCCGCGATCCGGGCCTCGGCCCCCAGATCGATCTGAGAGAACATGCTCCCTTCCCGACGGAATATGAAATAGGATATCCCCGCACCCGGCACCTGTGCCGCCAGGAGCCACTGGGCCCCGAATCCGGCAGGAAGGCCCTCCCTCCATTCCGGCTTCAGCACCACGGTCTTCCCGACAGGAGTCGTTCTCGGAAAACAAAGCGAGGCTCCCCGGACACGTCCATTCCCGTCGCGGAGATTGACCAGAAGGACCCGGCGGTCCTCTCCCTTCAGGATCACGCCCTGGGACCCCGAGAAGGGCAGGATGGACTTGTCATCAAAAACCCCCCTCCCGATGAAACGAACAAGTTCTTCCCGCCATGTGCCAGAGATCCGAGATCTCCTTTGGCGCAGAGAGAAATTCCTACGCTCATCATCCGAGAGCGTCATCTCGATCCGCAGCCGTCCGGCCTCCCGACGGACAAAATCCTCATCCGCGCGGACGATCCCCTCACAGGATGCCCCGCATTCTTTCTCCAAAAGTCCCAGCATGGCGTCACGCTCCAAGGACTCCTCCTCATCCCCCCGGATCACGAGTCCGTGGAGATGCTCCCCCTCCTCCTGGACATGCACGATGTGTTCGTCGATCGTGCCCTTGGCGATGAGCCGGCAGATCGTCACGGGTCTCTGCTGTCCGATCCGATGCACCCGGTCCATGGCATGCAGGAACTCCTGATAAGTCCAAGGCATATCGACCGCGATCATGTGGTTGGCCTCCTGCAGGTTCACAGACTCCCCGCCGACGCCATAACTGGAAAGGAGGACCGCCGGCCCGGTCGCCTGGCGGAAACGAGCCAGCCCCTCCTGCCGTCTGCGGCCCTGCTGTTTTCCATGCAGGACCTCGACCGTCCCCAACCCCCTCACAGAGAGCAGGATCTTCTGAAGCTGGCTGAGAACCCCGACATACCGGCTGAAGATGACCGCCTTCTCGCCGTTACGAACGATCCCTTTCACAAGTTTCAGGACCCTGTCATATTTCGCCGACGATCTTCCGTCCGCCGGGGGAGACTCTCTCTCCTCCTCAAGCAGATCGACGCTGATCGCGGCCTGTCGAAGCTTCTCGAGCTTGACGAAGATCACGGCCTCCCCTTCCGCCCGCCCATGCTCCCGCAACCATTTTCCGAAATCCCGCCGGACCTGTCCGTACACCTTTTTTTGATGACCACCCAGGACCACCTCCTCGTCGCATATCGTCCGCTCCGGAAGATCGGGACGCACATCCCCCTTGATCCGGCAGAGCATCAGCCGCGCGAGGACCTCGCGCAAGCGGGAAGGCCCCGTGCGCATCATATCCTGGAGATCGCGCGGGTCACGAAAGACCTCGGGCATGAGCCAGTTGAGAAGATGGAACATCTTTCCGACGTCACGTCCGACCAGAGGGGTCGCGCTCAAAAGCAACCTGTATTCGGCATCGAGGCCCAGGACCGCTTCCGCCTGAAGCGATTCGTTGCGCATACGGTGGGCCTCATCCACAATGATCATGTCAAAGGGAATTCCGTCGAGCATCCGGCGAGCCGCGGACTTCTCGCCCCGCAACGCCTCATAATTCACAATGACAAAGACGCATTCCAGGGCCTCTCTCCTGTTCTGACGGTCCCCCCAGATGAAGAGTTCTTCCCGCTTGAGCGTCGTGGAACCCAGAAGTTCTGCCCTCCACCAGTCGATCGCTGCGGTCTTGGGACTGATCACAAGGACCCGTCTTTTGTCGACGGGAATGGACAGGGCCGCTGCGATCGCGGTCAGGGTCTTTCCCAGCCCGCACTCGTCCGCCAGAAGAAGCCGCTTGCGCTCTAGGAGAAAATCGATCGCCGCGCGCTGGAACGGATACGGGGTCTTCAAGAGCCCCGGAACCTTGAAATCCGCATCAAAGATCCTCTCATAATGCCGCAAGACCCTCTGGTAGACCTCCCGCAGGATCAAAGGGGTCCCGGCATCTTCGCTGGCCGTCTTGAGACGCACCAGGAACCCGGGATGCCGCGCCGTAAACCGATAAAGGAAATCCATGATCACGGCCGATAGCCATTCCACATCCCCGGTATGGAAGGTCACCCCCGACAGGGCCTCCCGGATCCGTTCAAAGACGCCGGCTGCGCCATCCCCCATCCTTTCGGCCACATCCCCCTCTTCCATTTCATCCATATACCGATAGACGATCTGACGGGACAGGCGGGAACCGAGATGAAAGAGCCGGCTGATGATGCGGAAGGCATGCGCCAGACCGAAACAGCGCACCAGCCCCTCGATGACCGCAGGATCCCCCAGTCCGAGGACCTGCCGCGCCTCAAACGCCGCGAACCGCTCGGGGTCCGTAACGTGCAACAACTCACCGTCGGGTCCTGCCACCGCCAGCGGTTCGCCGTCCTTAAACAGACACACCAGGTCCTTCCGTCCCGCAAGGACAGAGACCGTGGTCGCAAACGTCTTGTGCGCCACGGACACAAATCCACGATCCTCCAGCGCCTCAACATTCGTGATCGCGCAATCCGGAAATGTCTTGAGGGCCGCCCCCTCGACGCGGGTCCCTCCCCCTATAAAGGCCCGCCACGAGAACAGTCCCTCGTTGAGACTCCATTCCGCAAAAAGGGCGTTACGGCTCTCCGGCGTATTGCTGAAAAGAAGCTCCCCTTCCCTGGAATAGATCCGGGTGAAAATGCCTCCTTCGCGGATCGCGACCATGCCCTCCATCCCCCCCAGGGCCTTGCTGCGGCAGACCCTTCCTCCGATCTTCACTTCTCCAGATGGCGTGGAATTCACATTGGTCACGATACAATCCGGGTATTTCGCCAGCTCCTCTCGACGGATCCCTTCGGGAGAGGCAAAGACCATCTCGCCCCCCAGGACCTGTCCGTTCTCATAGCGGGCCCCGACATGGATCGAACGGACCGGGACCTCGTTCACGACCTTCGGGTCGAACCACAGAAGCTCTCCTTCCAGATCATAGGCATACGTGAACACGCCTCCCCGACGGACGAGCATCACCTCCCGATAATTTTCATATCCCTTCTTTTGTTTCCAGAAGAATTGGTTATAGAACCAGAGCCCCCCGTCCTTATCAAGGCCGACATGGCAGATAACGCAGTCCGGATGCTTATCGAGAAAGCCCTCCTCCCGGGCGAAGCGCGGGAGAACTCCGACGAACTCCCCGCCGAGACGCCGCCCGGCCCTCACCTCGGCCCCCGCAAAGACCGCGTTCGGAGAATCTTCACATGAGACCTCCCAGAGGAAGGTCCCGTTCTCGGCCACGGCGCGGACATACCGCCCCCGGGAATAAAGAAGAAGGAACCGGAGGCCGACCAAATCCTTGCGTCCCTGAAATATCGCCCAGCGATCCCCCCGGGAGTTCAACAAAACCACGAAAGTCCCCGCAGGACTCACGGTGCACCCGCGGATCGCGAACGTCTCCTTCTGGATCAGATCCCTCCAATTGATCTTCCCCCCGAAGCCCGGGACATACTCTCCGGACACAAGCTCATGTCCGACAAGCAGAGGATCGACATACTCCTCCTGGGGAGGAAGACGCGCCGGACGCCTCTGATGGACGAATGTCAGCCAAAGCCTCCGCCGGTTCTCCTCAGAAGAAAGGACCTCCCGGTCCACGACATAAACATACGTCCTCTTCCCGGTCTTCTCATCGAGAAAACAGGCGAAGTAATGCGGCAGGACGAACAGATACGGCACAATCGGATGCCTTTCCCGTCGGGAGAACTGCTCTTCGTTCAGGAGGATCACGAGGGCTCTCGCCTCGGGGGCCTGGGCCGCGAACTCCCGCAAAAGGCCCAGGCCGTCCTTGACGGGTTCGGCCGCTTTCCACTGAAGCCCTACGGAAAGATGCCCCACGGACTCCTCGCTCATAGTCCTCACGCAGAACACCTGTCGGGCATTCCGTCCCAAGAGGACGGTCCGGACCCCGGAGAGGGCCTTCCTTCCCATCACGACAAAAAGCTTGCCGTCCCGGATAGCCTCTACCGGGACTCCCGAAGGCATGGCCACCTGGGTGAAGGCCTCTTTCGTCTTCACGCCGGATCCTATCCTCCGCTCCCCGCCTTCCCTGCGGACAAGAGGGCGGACGGGTTCAAGGACCGGGGACTTCAGATCCCCGACAATAACGCCATAACCCACCCCGAGGATCCCGGCGAGCTCCTGAAGCGTTTTGGGTCCCTCCTCCATCAGGACCTTCCCGTCGATCCGTTCGCTCGCAGAATGCCCTGCCTCTCCGGCGACCGGTTCCTCGACGATAACATGCCGCGCGATCAGATGGTCCCGCAGGCGCAACAGAAGGGCCTCCTTCGCCTGGGGATCTTCAGACAAGAGAGCGCCATCCCCGGCCATCGACGTCCGAAGGAAACGGCCGATCTCTGCCCGCGAAACCCCCAGGAGCCCCTGGAACCGTTCGTCCCTCGGATTCAATCCGAACTGCTCAACCAAAAAGACATCCCCGTTGTCATCCCAGGAGGAACTGGCCTTAGGGGCCCGGACGCCGAACTTCCGGACTCTACGAAGGGCTTTAAACTCGATCTGCCGGATCCTTTCCCGCGTGATCCCAAAAAAAGCGGCCACCTCTTCCAGCGTGCGGGGACCATAACTGCTCCCGATCCCGAAACGCAATTTGAGAATGAGCCGAGGGAAAGTGGCGAGACATTTGAGGAACGGGGTCACATCTTCGATCTCTTTTGCGCTCGACGGCGCCGAAATAAAATCCATGAGTTCGGTTCCGTCATTATCATGTCCGACGGGGGTCTGCAGGGAGATCGGCTGGGAGATCGCGAGCCCCATCAGCTGCTCGGCCTCCTCGAAGGAGATCCCCATCTGGTCCGCAAGGTCTCCCGCAGTCGGCTCCGCATCCAGGGTCGACCGAAGCTCGCTCATGATCCTGTTCACCTTTCCGATCTTGGGCCGCATATGCACAGGGATATGGATCTGATTGTCGTTCACAGGCCCCCAGCGCATGATGGTCTGGCGGATCCACCAGGTTGCATACGTCGAGAATTTGAGCCCCAGCGACCAGTCGAACTTCTCCATAGCCCTCATGAGCCCCAGATTCCCGTCCGAACGGGAATTCTCAAATGTCCAGGTTTGAAGGCGATGACACTCACGCATGACCGAGATCACAAGGCCCTGGTTGCTTTCGATCAGGACATTTCGCAGGCGCGCCTTGATCTTCTCCGGCACCACACGGTCAGGGGCGTGAATGGCCATGAACAAAATTCGCTCTTCATCCGTTCGGAGAACCCGTTTCTCGATCTTCAAAAGCTCGGCTACTCTCTGATGAAGACATGCGACCGCAAAGGCCTCATTCTCGGCGTCGCCTCGGGAAGGATAGGCCAGAAGACTGGCCTCGTGAAGGGTGGTCAGGACCATCTCGAGGGCAAAGGCCCGCCGGGAATCAACATCGGACCGGCGGCTGTTTTTCGGCTCGGCCTCCGCCTCATCTTCTGTCACGGTCAGGGGGAAAAGGGCCCTGTCCACATGCCGGGTCAGCACCCCCTCACCATTCCGTCGGAGAACGCTCCACAGATCCGGCATTTCCCCACCAACAGGAGGCGCACGCGTCGGCATCAAGGACAGCCTCTCAAGGGCCATCAGGACTCTCTCATCCGAGACCAGTTCGCGGGCGAACCCGTCGATCCTCTTAAGATAAGCCTCCTCCGATTCTGTCAGAGGGCCGTTCCCCGCGATCTGGGCCTGGATCTCTTCCTCGCCCGGGCTTCGCCCCTCCTTGGCCCGGTGCGGATCCCCCTCCTCCGATCTCCCGACGGACCCCATAGAGACCGGCGAAGCGGCGTGAGGAAAGAACGGCTCCAGCCACTTTCCGTCCTGGATCCCGAACAGATATCGCCTGAGATATCTGTGAAGCTCCTCAACCCGCATTTCCACGCTGCTCCCCCGGACGGCCGGCCCGACAAGGAACGTCAGTTGCCCCACAACCCCGTCCCGCGAACGGATCATTAAAACGATCCCTGCCTCGTTATGGGCGCAATCCCCGAAACGCACGGCCCAAAGGATCCCTCCCGCACTCGCACTCCGGTCATCCAAAAGGACATACGCGTTGTTCACACGGGCAAAATCATCCAGGACCTCTCTGACAAGCTGCCACGGACCGAGAGACGGCGGATGATAAAAGTGGTCCCGAAAGAAATGAAGAATGAAGAACAAAATCCCCAACGCGCCGCCCCAGATCACAAAACGATGAAAAAGGACGGGCACGCCCAAGCGTACCGCAAACATATCAAAGAAAAGACCCAGCCAGCACGCCCCCAAAAGGACACAAAGCCCGATCGTTCCCAAGAGGCACGCCATCACAAGGCGGACCGAACCGCTACGTGGTCCGAAAGAAGAGGCGTCGCCTGACAATGCCTGCCCATCCCCGGGAAGACGGGACATTGCCGCGTCCTGATCCTCGAAACGATTGGCCACCCGAAGGGCCGCAAGCGTCACGTCCTCCACGGTCGTATTCCAACCGACAGGGACCTGGATCTCGTCGTGGTTCACCCCGGTCAGGACCTGGCGGGCGATCGCCCGGTTGGCCTCATTGAGCGAGGAAAGATCGATCCTGAGGAACGCCCCGCGATCGACCGAGAGCGCGCACGCGCAGGCCGCATCACACCGGATCCCCTTGTCATAAAGGATCAGCCAGGCATCGACGAGAGGTCTTTCGATCATGCGGGAGGCATCTTCACGCCGGAC
>JAAYZZ010000187.1 GCA_012514595.1 Elusimicrobiota bacterium | reverse complement strand
CCTATTTGGGAAAACCGCGCCGACATATAGTTCGTGGTCAGGTAAAGCGTGAGAAGAGGGATGCTCGCCAAAAAGAAAGAAAACCCGAGGGCCAGGACATGACGGAACCGCCATCCCATCCGTCCATAGCCATAGGCCACCATCACGATCAGGAAGAGCGGGACCTGAAGCCGGGCCGGAGGATAGGAATACGCGGCGGCGGAAAGAAAAACACCGGCGATGATGAGATCGAGAGTCCTCTTCCCCTTGAGACAGAAGAAAAGACCCCAAACGAAGAAAGGCAGCATAAAGAAAGATTCCCAGGCGATCCGGCAGAGGACCCAGGTCCATGGCGAGAGGCTCCCGGCGAGAAGGACCCACATTCCCCCGGCCCTTCCGTAGAGACGCGAACCGATGAGGAACATCCCCCAGAGCGCCAAAAGGAAGGAGAAAACCGTGAGCGCGCGGAGGGCCGCTGGAGAAAAACCAAAGATCTTGGCCCACAACATACCGGGATATAAATAGGTCGGCGGCGTGGGAGATCCGTCGCTGCTATAGCGTTCGAAGAACGGGAACTGCTTCTCCCCCATCGGAGGGGTCCCTTCCGCAAGACAGGCCAAGTAGACACCAAAGGTCTGCTCATCGATCTGCAGGCCGCCGCCTCCGGGAACTTTATCCAGACCCCAAAGACGGACAATGTTGACCGAGAGGGTCAAGACGAGAAGAACGGCAAAAAGAATGTTCTTCCCGGAAAGAATGCTACGGATCATCGGAATCTCTCCCTTGCAATAACCGTGTTGAACCGCCAAGACCCTCATCCCAAAGACCGGAGGATCGGATACTGAGGCGCTCTTTGAATCCCGGGATCCTTCCGGCATTCAGTCGCCAGAGGACAGACCCCTCACCCTTGAGACTCCCCGGTGAAGAATGTGCTTTCGAATCTTTTACGAAAAACCCAGACGCCGCAAAGAACAAGAACAAAAAAGAGAGAGATCCCTTCTCCGATCCAGCGAACCGGGGTGTGCCCAAAGGAGACCTCGACATGATGTTCGCCGGGAGGCACGAAGAACAAAATGACCCCCCACGGATTCTCGGAAAGGATCTTCGCCTCCTTCCCGTCGACAAGGACCGTCCATCCGGGAAAATAAAAAAGATGCAACATGACCGCCGCCGGAGTCCTGGCGCGCACGACGAACTGCTGCCGCAGCTCCGAGCGCACCGGCGCACCGATCAGCTCGGCCTCTCCGCGGACAACCTCGACGAAACGCTTCGGTGGTTCAAGGGCAATGACCTGGACCTGACGGGGAAGGCCTTCCATATCGTCCATGGGACGGGCCCGATAGAGCCATTCCTTGAGGTCCACGATCTCCTGCCTGTAGACCCCACCCTGCGGATGGGTATACCGATAATGACTGGCCAAGACCACACAGACGCCGACAATGGCAAGAGCCCATCGGACCTTGGGTTGAACAAAAAAAATAAGACTGGCCATCAGAAAAGAGGACATAAAACTGAGGAAAAGAAAGAACCTCCAGGAAAATTGCACCAGGGCCAGAGGTTTCAAAAAGGCCCAAACAGGCGCGGAATAGGACAGCATCATAAAGATGCAGAGACCCGAAAGAACGCTCCAAAAAATAAAAAGAGGGACAACCGCCCTGTCTCGACGAAGAAAGAACGGAGAAAGAAGAAGGCTCGCCCCCATAAGGACCGCCCACAGACCCCCGCCGTGATAGGGCTCCCTGAGACCATTGGCAAACAGGATGGACCCCAAGGACATAAAATGCCCCCGATAATCGCCCATGCCAGAAAGAAGCCTTCCCGCATTGGCAAACTGCATCTCCCAGAGGGCGGGAAAAACAAAATAAGACGCCAGAAAACACCCGCAAAACAAGGCAAGCAGAGAAAAACCTCCCCGGGCCATCGCCCTCTTCATCGACAAGGACCGGAAGATGGCATAGATCAGCGCCACCGGAAGGATCAGCATGGCCATCAAATTGTGCGCCAAGACCACCCCGGCCATGGACACGGCGATGCCCAAGAAAGACAAGGCCTTTGGCTTGTCGAGGAATCGGTCCAGACAAAGGAAGATCAGGGGCAGAAAAAGAAAGACAACAGATTCGGAGCATCCTCCCCGATGAAAGACATCGAGGGAGCGGTAGGGCGCAAAAAGATACGCCACGGAAGAAAAGAAGGCGGCAGGCGCCCCCCACCAGCGTCGGACAAAAAAGAACATGGCCACGGCAGAAAAAAAGGCAAAGAGAAGAAGGGCTATGTTCAGACCATAGGCTATTTGGCCCGACAAGACCGCGATCCCGGCCGCCACATAATAAAGAAGCGGGGAATACATGTTCAGGACCGGATAGCCATACCCGAAATTCAAATGCGGGGTCCATCGTCCCAGGGGCGCCCCATCGCGCCAGCTCTGAACCAGTGCGGCCACTTTAGTAAAGGCCGACTCCATGTCCGGCGTCCCGGCGATCACAACATCCTGAAGAAGGACCCGTCCCCACAACAAGGTCAACAAGAACAGAACGACCAGGGACAGCCCCTCAGGTCCGCAAAGAACCCGAAGGCCTCTTTTTCTCATCCTACCAGACCAAAGGACAAAGAAAGATCCGACCTTGCTCATCGCGCTTTCTCTCTTTGAACACAGCCTCACAAAGACATCCTTCTCAATTCAGAAACTATCTGGGTGGCTGGCTCGGCCTTGTTCAGCGTATAAAGATGGATCCCCGGTGCGCCCCTAGCCAGAAGCTCCCGGCACTGGTCGATGGCAAACCGGATCCCGGCCTCCCGGGTCTTGTCAGGATCCTGCGCGATCGGAGAGAAGATGTCATGGACCTTGTCTGGGACCGAGGCGCCGCACCCCTTGCAGAAATTGACAACCCCCTCATAACTGGTGACGGGAAGGATCCCGGGGATGATCCGGGCCGTCACGCCGAGCGTCCGCACACGGCGGACGTAATCAAAATAAAGCGCGTTATCAAAGAAAAGCTGGGTGATAACGAACTCGCCGCCCGACTCGATCTTGGCCTTGAGGACCCTGGCGTCAGCATCCTTATCTGCGGCCAAAGGATGCCCTTCGGGGAACCCCGCGACCCCGATGGAAAAGGAATCCCCGTAATGTTCCCGGATGAAGGCGACGAGCTCCGAACTGTAGCGGAAATTCTCAGGCCCCGGAACCCAGTCGGGCCGGTCCTTCGGAGGATCCCCCCGAAGCGCCAGAAGACTGCGGACCTTCACCTTCTGAAGATGGTCCAGGATCCCGCGGATCTCTTTTCTGGTATGAAGAACACAGGTGAAGTGATGCAGGGCCAGGATATTGTGACGCTCCTGGATAAGGCGCACGAGGCCCAGCGTCCGGTCGCGGTTCCCGCCCCCCGCCCCGTAGGTCACGGAGATGAAGTCGGGCCCCAGGCCCGCCAATTCTTTCAGCGCCGCCTCAAGGGCCAGAAGCCCCTTCTCCGTCTTCGGCGGAAAGATCTCGAGGGAAAAGGTGCGGGGCCGGGAACTAAAAAGATCGGTCAGTGTCTTCATGGCGTGGCATTATATCACAGTGTGAGCGCATCACATCATGGCAGGAGGCAAAACATCCGCATCCGAGAAATCCCGCGACATGATCCGCTGTTCCGTGCGTGTCACATGCGGCTCCCCTCCGGCAGGGATCCTGTGATGCTCCGCGATCAGGGCCTCACAAAAATCCCGGTTGATGCACAGATCCTTTCTTTTAAAGACCATGCTCCCATGAGATCCCTGTGCCTCGCGGACAACCGGATCCGCGGCCATGCGGCAAGAGATCTCCCCCACCTTCCGTTCCTCATCCGACATCCGGAAGGATTCAAACACTTCAAGGCCCGTCCCGTAAAGCACGACCTGGCCAGCCGGCACGGATTCCGCAATGATCTCTCCTGCGCCCTCCGGACGGATGAAAAGCTCACATTCCTCCTCACCATGGCGGCAGACCGTCCAGAACTCCGAGACCGCGGGAGCGGAACGGGCCGCCTCGAAGGAATCCACCAGAACAGAAAAACTCTTCTCGTGCTGATAAAAAGCCTCCGCATCATTCTTGAGCCATGTCTCCCCGCTCATCACCCCCTGATTCGATACAGAACGGCCGTCGGCGTCCACAAAGACAGAAATGCTGTGGACCTTGTGGGGGTACTGCTGCGCGCAAAAGAACCCGTCTTCTTTCGATGCAACGTCCTGGGCCAGGACGGCCACGGACAAGAGAAGAAAAACGACCCCGGTGAGCGCAAGAATGTTCTTCATGGTCTTTCCTTTCATGGGGCGCCGAAAAAAAGGCGCCCGGGGCACCCCCGAGCGCCTTTGGAGCGCCTGACGCTGAACGTCCGGCGTTATTTCTTCGCCATGAACTTGATGAGGTCGACAACTCGGTTGGAATAACCCCACTCGTTGTCATACCAGCTCACGACCTTGAAGAACCGCTTCTCACCCTTGAGATTGTTCTGCAGGGTCGCCAGCGAATCATAGATCGAGGACCTCTGGTCATGGATGAAATCCGT
>JAAYZZ010000186.1 GCA_012514595.1 Elusimicrobiota bacterium | reverse complement strand
CTACACCCTGGTCTTTGCCTTCAGCATGGCCGGAAAGATCTAAGGACAGACCATGGAACTTCTCAAATTACTCAACGGGAACATTCTCGCTGTCCAGGCGATCGTCTTTCTGATCCTTCTGGTCGCCCTCAAGAAATTCTTCTGGGGGCCGATGCTTTCCGCCCTTGATCAGCGCCGAGAACGGATCGCTTCGGAACTCAAGGAGATCGAGATGGCCAAAGGCGGGGTCCAGGCCCTGAAAGAGGAGTATCACCAGCATCTGGCCATGATCGATATCGAGGCGATGGAGCGTTACAAGCACCGGGAGGCCGAGGGGGAACGGGCCGCGCTGCGGATCCGCCAGGAGGCCCAGGTTCAGGCCAGAAGGATCGTTGAGGATGCCAAGGCCGAGGTCCAGACCGAGGTCTCCCGTGCAAAAGAAGGCCTCAGGGATGAGATGGTCGGGATCGTGGTCCGGGCGACCGAAAAGATGATCCAGGAAAAACTGACCTTTGAGAACGACGGAAAGCTGATCGAGACATTCCTTGAGGATATGAAGGTCGATGCGGGTTGATATCATCGTCAAGAGATATGCGGAAGCCTACGTCGATGTCATCCGGACAACGATCGGGGTCGAGGCCTGTGTCGGCGAGATGAAGGGCCTCAAGTGGCTCCTGCGGGAGAACCCCGAGTTCGAGCGCTTTTTGAAGGCCCCTGAAGTTCCGTTCTCGGAGAAGTACCGGGTGATCGACAAGACGCTGGGCGGGCACTATTCCGAGGACCTGAGGAATTTTCTCAAATATCTGATCTCCCGGGAGAGGATCGACAGGATCATTGAGATCGCGGATTATATCCGGCTGACGTATTCTCACGCGGATTCGGCGGAGGTCCTTCTGCGGACCACGTTCCCTCTGGACCTGGAGGTGATCGAGAAGATCAAAAAGATGCTCGAGGCCAAGATCGGGCAGAAGGTCAATCTTCACCTCGAGCTTGATCCGGACCTTCTGGGAGGGGTTCAGGTCACGATCGGGAACAAGGTCATGGACGGTTCCGTCCGTCATAAGTTGGACGCCCTTAAAGAAGAATTACTGAAAGCACAGGTGGGAGCATGAGCACATTAAGGCCCGAAGAGGTCACATCGATCATCCGTTCCGAGCTGGAGAATTACAAGACCAAGATGAAGACCGAGTCCGTGGGGACGGTCATTCAGGTCGGGGACGCGATCGCGCGCATCTACGGTCTCGACGATGTCATGGTCGGGGAGATCGTGGAGTTCCCCGGCGGGGTTTTCGGGATGGCCGTGAACCTGGAGGAGGACAGCGTCGGTGTCATCATTTTCGGCCGTGACAATGCGGACCGGACCATCAAGGAAGGCGCGATCGTCAAGCGGACGGGCAAGATCGTCCAGGTGCCTGTGGGCGAGGCGCTCCTCGGGAGGGTCGTGAACGCCCTGGGGACCCCGATCGACGGCAAGGGGCCGATCCAAACAGAGCGGTTCCGTCCGATCGAGACCCCGGCGCCGGATGTTGTTTCGCGCCAGCCCATCAATGCCCCTCTTCAGACGGGGATCAAGGCCGTGGATTCCATGATCCCCATCGGCCGGGGACAGCGAGAACTTATTATCGGGGACCGTCAGACAGGGAAGACCGCCATTGCGATCGACACCATCATCAATCAAAAGGGCAAGGGCGTCTATTGCATCTACGTCGGTATCGGGCAGAAGATCTCGAGTGTCGTGGCGGTCGTGGAGACCTTGAAGAAGCACGGGGCTATGGAATACACGACGGTCGTCAGCGCCTCGTCGCGTTCCACGGCCTCGTCGCAGTTCCTGGCACCCTATGCCGGGTGCGCCATGGCCGAGGAGTTCATGTATAGCGGCAAGGATGTCCTGATCGTCTACGATGACCTGTCCAAGCATGCCCAGGCGTACCGTCAGCTGTCGCTTCTTCTGCGGCGTCCGCCGGGCCGCGAGGCGTATCCCGGGGATGTCTTTTATATCCATTCCAGACTTCTGGAGCGCGCCGCCAAGATGTCTGACGCCCTGGGGGCCGGGTCCATGACCGCGCTTCCGATCATCGAGACGCAGGGCGGGGACATCACCAGTTACATTCCGACAAACGTCATTTCGATCACGGACGGGCAGATCTACCTCGAGGCGGATCTTTTTTACTCGGGCGTCCGCCCGGCCATCAACGTCGGGCTTTCGGTCTCGCGGGTGGGAGGGAAGGCCCAGGCCAAGGCCATGCGCCGTGTCTCGGGAAAGATCCGTCTGGACCTGGCCCAGTACCGCGAGCTGGTGACCTTCCTTCAGTTCGGCTCGGATCTGGACAAGGCGACCCAGTCGCAGATCACGCGCGGCGAGAGGATCGTTGAGATCCTCAAGCAGGTCCAGTTCGCCCCTCTTTCCCTGGGACGGCAGGTCGTTGTTCTCTTCGCGGGGGTCAATGGTTTTCTGGATGATATCCCGGTCGCCCAGGTCAGGAAGTTCAAGGCCGAGCTCTATCGTTTTATCGACGAGGCCTATCCCCAGATCGTGGCGGCGATCGAGGGGTCCGGGGATCTTTCGGAGGAGACCGCCCTGCTTTTGCGCAAGGCGATCGAAGAATGTAAGGCCGCATTCCTGAAGGCATAAGGCATGTCCCAGCAGCTCAGGCAACTCAGAGGACGGATCCGTTCGATCGAGGGGACCTGGAAGGTCACCCGCGCGATGGAGATGGTGTCCATGGCCAAGTACAAGGCCATGGAGGAACCCCTTCTTCGCATGCGGACCTATGCCGGGAAGCTGCGGTCTATCCTGTCGCGTCTTTTGACCGCCAGAGGGGCGGGGGGGCATCCGTTCTTTTCTTCACGACCGGGACCCCGGGGGTTGTGCGTGATCACCTCAGACACCGGGCTCTGCGGAGGATACATGGGGGACATTATTTCCCGGGCCGAGGGGGTCATGTCAGGGGCCGAGACGCCCGTTCGTCTTTACGTCTATGGACGAAAGGGGCAGTCGTATTGGAAAAAAGAGGGGGTTCCCATGGCCGGGGCGTTCCCCGGACTTCATGGCCGCGTCTCCGGGAATTTTCATCTGCCGATCCTTTCGGCGATTCGCCAGGATTACGAAAAAGGACTTGTCGGGGGCGTGGATGTCGTTCATACGCTCTTTCATAATGCCATGACGCGCGAGATCGTCGTGGCCCCCTTGCTTCCGGTCCAGGTCGATCCGGCGGGAGGGGATGATGTCATTATTGAGGACGATGGGGAGGACATTTTTTCTGCTGTCCTTGAGATGTATCTGTCGAGCCAGTTCCGGCTGATGATGATGGAATCTTTGGTAAGCGAGTATTCGGCCCGGATGGTCGCGATGAAGACATCCAAGGATAACGCCAAGGAGCTCATCGGCGACCTGGTCCTTTACCGAAACAAGATGCGGCAGGCGATCATCACCCGCGAGGTGATCGAGATCATCTCCTCCGCAGAAGCATTGAAAGGATAAGATCATGGCTTTAGGAGAGATCATTCAGGTCGTGGGGCCGAGTGTCGACATCAAGTTCGATCACGACGAGCTTCCAAGCCTTCTCAACGCCGTCAAGCTGGAGGTCCCGGACCGGGGGATCGATCTGACCCTCGAGGTCGCCCAGCAGATCGGGAACAATACGGTGCGCTGCATCGCGATGGGGCCGACCGACGGACTCGTGCGCGGAATGAAGGTTCGCGACACGGGTATCCCGATCAGCGTTCCGGTCGGAGGCCAGACCCTGGGCCGTATTTTTAATGTTCTGGGGGAGACCATCGACGGAAAAGGAGCGACTGCCGAGCCCGAGAAGGTCATGCCGATCTACCGGGAGGCCCCGAATTTCGAGGAACAACTTCCGATCGACCAGATCCTGGCCACGGGGATGAAGGTCGTGGACCTTCTGGCGCCGTTGCCGAAGGGCGGAAAGATCGGCCTCTTCGGAGGCGCGGGCGTTGGGAAGACCGTTGTCGTCATGGAACTTATCCGCACCATCGCGGCGGAGCATGGCGGCGTCTCGGTCTTCGCGGGTGTCGGGGAACGGACCCGTGAGGGGAACGAGCTTTGGCTGGAGCTCAATGCCTCGGGTGTTATGAACAAGACGGCATTGGTCTTCGGACAGATGAACGAGCCGCCGGGAGCGCGTTTCCGCGTCGGGATCTCGGCCCTCACCATGGCCGAACATTTCCGGGATGTCGAAAGGAAGGACGTTCTTCTTTTTATCGACAATGTGTTCCGTTTTGTCCAGGCCGGGTCGGAAGTCTCGACCCTCCTGGGGCGTATGCCGTCGGCCGTCGGGTATCAGCCGTCCCTGGCGACCGAGGTCGCCATGCTCGAGGAGCGGATCGCAACGACCCGCCAGGGGTCGATCACCTCCGTCCAGGCGGTCTATGTGCCTGCGGACGACCTGACAGATCCGGCCCCCGCGACCGTATTCTCGCATCTCGATGCCAAGATCGTTCTCTCGCGCCAGATCGCGGAGTTGGGGCTTTATCCGGCGGTGGATCCCCTGGACTCGACCTCGAAGATGCTGGACCCGCGCATCATCGGCGAAGAGCATTATCAGGTCTCTTTGAACATCCAGAAGATCCTTCAGAGGTATAAGGACCTTCGCGATATCATCTCGATCCTCGGGATCGACGAGCTCTCCGAGGATGATCGCCAGACGGTCTTCCGGGCCCGCAAGATCCAGAGGTTCTTCTCCCAGCCCATGTTCGTGGCCGAGAATTTTACGGGGATGTCCGGTCGTTATGTGAAGCTCGAGGATTCGATCAAGGGCTTCCGGATGATCCTCGATGGTAAAATGGATGATATCCCCGAACAGGCCTTCTACATGGTCGGGACGATCGATGAGGTCTTTGAGAAGGCCGAGGCGTTGAAGAAGGAGGGCGCGTAAGCGTCAGGTCTGCGATATGGATGCCACTTTCTCTCTTTCTGTCACGACCCCTGAGAACACGGTCTTTTCCGGAGAGGTCGTCTACCTTTCGGTGCCGGGGGCCGGCGGCTATATGGGGATCCTGCACGACCATGCGCCCATGATCTCGGCGTTGCGTCCGGGGCGTTTTGAGGTGAGGAAGGCCGAGGGAGGAACCCCTCTTTTTTTTACGACCAGGGCCCCCGGGTTCCTCGAACTCAAGGCCAATCAGGCGACCGTTCTTTTGGATGCCCAGGACTCAGGGGTGCTTTCGGTCTAAAGAGAGGTGAAAGGCATGGACATTGTCCAGTACGTCTCGCGCCATTTCTTCCGCAACCCCATGAGGGTCGCGATCACAAGTTTTTCCCTCCTCATCCTCACAGGGACGGTCCTGCTGCTCCTTCCCGGTTCTGTCACAACAGTCCCGTTGCGTTTTGTTGATGCCCTCTTTACCGCAACCTCGGCGTGCAGTGTGACCGGATTGACCGTCGTGGATACGGGATCGTTCTTTTCTTTCCAAGGACAACTGTTCATTCTTCTGTTGGCCCAAGTGGGCGGGGTGGGGATCATGACCTTTTCCACCCTCGTCATTCTCATGGCGGGTCGGCGTCCCGGGATCATCAGCGGCCAGACGCTGAAGGACGGTTATACCCAGTCGGGAGAGCGCCGCCCTATCGATATCATTCGCAGCGTTCTTGTCTTTACGTTCCTCTTCGAGGCGGTGGGCGCGGCGCTTTTGTTCCCCCGTTTTTTGAAGGATATGCCTTTTCCCCAGGCCTTGTTCTCTTCCATTTTTCATTCTGTCGCTGCCTTTTGTAACGCCGGGTTCTCTCTCTTCCCGGACAATTTTATCCGTTATCAGGGGGACTGGTATGTCAACGGGGTCCTTGCGGTCCTGATCATCACAGGGGGGCTTGGGTTCCTGGTGCTCGGGGACATCCGCCGCGCGATCCGTGCTCCCCAGAATTCCTGGAAGGACATGAGCCTTCAGTCCAAGCTCGTCTTGAGCACGACCGCACTCCTGTTGGCCGGGGGAGGCGTGGTCTTTTTATTTCTGGAGAACGGCGGGGCTTTCTCAGGAATGCCGTGGCATCGCAAGATCCTGGCCGCGTTTTTTCAATCGGTGACGGCCCGTACGGCCGGGTTCAACACGATCCCTATTTCGCAGTTGGGGGATCCATCCCTCTTCTTTCTCATCTTTCTCATGGTCATCGGGGCAGGTCCCGGCTCCTGCGCCGGGGGGGTCAAGATCACGACGATGGCGGTCCTTCTGATCTTCGGGATCGGCCATTTGAGGGGACAGGAACGGCCGCAGGTCTTTTTCCGTTCCATCAACAAGGGATCGATCGACAAGGCGGTCAGCCTTGTTCTTTTGGCCGGGACCCTTCTTCTTTTTATGACCTTGATCCTTTTGATCCTGGAGCGGGCCGACCCGGCGGTTCTTTCCAGTCGGCGGTCTTTCCTTGAGGTCGCTTTTGAGGCGGCAAGCGCCTTTGGGACCGCGGGGCTTTCGACGGGGCTGACACCGTCCCTCTCGGATGCCGGGCGGCTTCTGTTGACATTCCTCATGGCGGTCGGTAAGCTGGGACCATTGACCCTGGCCCTGGCGTTCAGCTACCGGCGGGCCAGGAAGTATCATTATTCCGAAGAGAATATCATGATCGGATAAGGAGAGGTTATGAAACAGGTCGTCGTGATCGGGGTGGGGAGTTTCGGGTTCTACCTGGCCAAAGAACTCTACAAGCGGGGCTTCGAGGTCATCGCCATTGACAAGGACCCGGCTCGGATCCAGGAGGTCCAGGAGGTCGCGGTCCAGGCCATTGTTGCGGACTCGACGGATATCGATGCCCTCAGGGCCCTGGGGATCGAGGGCGCGGAGATGGTGGTCCTGGGAGTCGGAACGAGCTTAAGCGATTCGATCCTGACCGCCCTGAACATCAAAGACCTGGGCGTTTCCAAGGTCTTTGCCAAGGCGATGAGCGAAGAGCACGGCCGGATCCTTCGGAAGATCGGCGTCACGGATATCGTGTTTCCTGAAAAGGATCTCGCCGCCGTTGTGGCCAGGAAATTTGATAATCCGAACATGATCGACTACATCCCCTTCATCGAGGGATACACCATCGTCGAGCTGGCGCCGCTTGAGGACTTTATCGGCAAGAAGCTCAAGGAGATCAACCTTACCAACCGTTTTGGGATCCAGGTCATCGCGGTGAAAGATGTCCTCTCTGACAATGTCAACATTGTTCCCACGGGTGATTACATGATCAAGGACAGTGATGTCCTTGTCCTTTTGGGTGCCCAGGAGAGCATTGAGCGTCTTCAGGCCAAGGGCCCTTCCGCCTGAGGGGGAGCTCCTTG
>JAAYZZ010000185.1 GCA_012514595.1 Elusimicrobiota bacterium | reverse complement strand
TGACCTTGTTCTCCACAAGAGAGGCCAGGGCCCCTGTCATGACCGTCTTTCCGGTCCCGCCTTTACCGCTCAACACAACGATCTGCTTCATCCTTCACCCGACAGACATTCTGATAGAGTTGAAAAAACAGATCCCTCATCGGACCAGGACCTTCGACGAGCACCTGCCCCGCGGAATAACGCGCCGCGATCTCCCGGTCAAAAGGGATCCGGGCCAGGATCGGGATCCTCTCGTTTCGGCAATACGCCTCGACCGCGTCATCCCCCAACCCCGCCCGGTTAATCACAACCCCGAACGGGATCCGCATCTGACGCACCACATCAACGGCAAGTGTCAGATCATGCAGACCAAAAGGGGTGGGCTCTGTCACCAAGACGCAGACATCGACCCCACGAATAGCCGCGACCACCGGGCACGAAGTCCCCGGCGGGGCATCGATGATCGTCAGAACCGACGAAGAAATACGCTCTTTAAGACGCCGGATGAGAAAAGGAGAAAGGACCTCCCCGATCCCCAGCCTTCCATGCGCAAATCCAAGGTCCCCGCAGACCCCTTCTTCGATCTCCCCGATCCGACGGGGCTCCTCCCGGATCGCGCCAGCAGGACACAGCAAAGAACAGGCTCCACATGCATGACATAAATGAGGGAAGACAAGGACCGACGCCTTCTTTCCAGGAGAAGGAACAACCGCGATCGCGTTGTAGGAACAAACCTTCGCGCACTGTCCACATCCTGTGCAACGCGCCGTATCCACGAAAGGGACCGGGACAGCAACCTCCTCTTTTGAAGAGATCCGCGGCTTCAAAAAAAGATGGGCATTGGGTTCCTCGACATCACAGTCCAGGAGCATCGCCTTCCCGGACACAAGGGCGAGATTGACCGCGATCGTGGTCTTCCCCGTCCCGCCCTTGCCGCTCGCGACCGCGATGATCATGGACGCATCCCCGACTTTGATCCGCTGTCCGGGGCCTCGGCCTTCTGCAGGCGCCCCTCCTCATAGGCCGCCGCCGCCTCGTTAACCGTTCCCCGCGCGCCGATAAAGACCGGGATCCCGGCCGCCTCGAGCGTACGGAAGGCATTGGGGCCCACGTGCCCCGTGATCACCGCCGCGACTTCGCGCGAGGCAACGAGTTCTGCGGAACGGATCCCGGCGCCGCCCGCAGCCTCGAGATTCGGATTTGCCACGGCCTCAACGCTTTTGGTCGCCAGATCCAAGAAAACAAAATAGGAGCACCGCCCGAAGCGCGGATCCGATGGATCGCTCATCTGCGGCCCCGACGCTGTAATACAAACTTTCATGCCATCCCCTTCCGTTCAATGACCGCAGCCCGCCCCATGACCGCCGTGATCCTGGCAGGGCTCGATCCCACCTAGGGAATTCGCAAGAAGTGCGGCGATCCCATCTTTGACCGGACCCTCGAACCCGAAGATCTTCACCCCTCGGGAGGCGAACTTCTGTTGGGCCCCCATGCCCATGCCGCCGGCGATCACATGTGTGATGCCGTACTGAAGGATCTCGTCCACGGCCACACACCCCCCGCCCCCATGCTGGGCGCGGTTGGGAACGACCCGGCTCTCCAGGATCGCCTTTCCGTCAGGACTAATATCCGCGATCAGGAAATTCAGACACTGCCCGAAATGGGCGCACACATTACCCTCCAGCCCCCTATCATCTTCCAGGACCACTCCGATCTTCATGCAACCTCCTTTAAATAGGGACAGTCCCTATTTTCCCCTTTTAAGCGCCTCGACCTCGGCCTGCAGGCGCGAGATCTTCTCCTCTAGCTCCCGGACCTGTAGGTCACTTGATACAGGAACAGCGGCCGCGGCACGCCATCCCCGACCCCGGCCCATTCCGAGCCCCCGTCCAAACCCGCGGCCCATCCCTGTGCCTGGAACCGCTCCGGCGCACCGTCCCCGGGCGCCTCCTGTCATGGCCCCCTGTCCCAAGGGACCCGTCCCGTCAAATCCTGGCATAACACCCTCCTTTGTTCATGGTAATTATTTCCAGTATGAATCTAAAAAAATATCCCCCTAACTGCGGAGGCATTCAGCACAAAGGCCGTAAAACTGAATCAAGTGATCCTCGATGCGAAACCCGTATCTCTTGGAAAGTCCGACCTCGGTCCGCTTCAAGAGCTCCAGCTCCTCGTCAATGAAATCGGTATAATCAATGATGCGCTTGCAGCTCGTGCAGACCAAATGGTGATGATGATGAGCGCCCTTGGGCCCCTCGCGCAGTTCATACCGTGCCTTACCGTCGCCAAAATCGAACTTGAAGACCAGGCCGGCCTGAACCAGCATATCCAGTGTCCGATAAATGGTGGTGGGCCCTACGTTCGGATGACGATCGTGGATCTTGCCGTAGATATCCTCGGCGCTCAAATGATCCTGTGTCGAGGACAGGGCCTCAATGATGGCCTCCCGTCCGGCCGTGACCCGAAACCCCCGGTCCCGGACCTTTCCGTGCCACCACTGATGTCCGCATCGTCTTTGACAAGGCATAACAAGTCCTAATTAGTGGAAATCACTCCCGATAATATACCTGATGGGATGATGAGTCAACAACAATAAATAGGGACTGTCCCTATTTACCGAGGACGGGGACCGAAGCGCTTCTTGCCGCCGCCGAACGGCTTTCCTCCGCCGAAGGACTTTCCGCCGCCGTACGGCTTCTTGAAGGGACGGTCTCCGCGGCCCGGGGCGCCTCCCCGGTCCTGACCATACCCCTCACGCGGGGCACCGAACCCCCGGGGTCCCTCGTCGCGATCGCGCCGTTTCTGGAATCCGGGACGCGCAGAGAACCCATGCTCGCGAGGCCCCTCACCATACTCGTGCCTCTTATGAAACCCTCCGCGGGACTCGGAACGGTCAAAGGAACGGAACGGCTTTTCGAAACTCCTCTCGCGCGAAGGCCTCTCCTGCGACAGCGCGATCAGGACATCGATCTTCCGCTCAAGGGCATTGATCTGCTGCTGCATCTTCTGAAGAAGCCCCGCGCATTCCCCTTCCCCCGATCCGGAAGAATTCTTTTCATTGTGATCCTGGTCCATAACATCCTCTTTTCTTTTAACTATCGCCTTCTGAAAACAATATCGGCCTTGTCCTTGCCGATGCATTATATCCTAAATAGAGACAGTCCCTATTTATTTCGGATCTTTGGAAATGGACAGGGACCTGTTTTGAGCAACGCGTCCGATCCGGGACATGCCTTCTCGCTCAGGCCAGCGATAAAAAATATAGGCAGTCTCGGTTTTTCGATATAATTATCTTCATGAAGAATGTCCTCTCGCCCAACAGCAGGAACTTCCGCGCGTTCGGAAAGATCATCGAATATCCGGACATCGCGGGCAAAGGGACCCGCCGAAATCTCTGGCGGATCATCCACACGGAGAATGCAAAGGTCGGCTGGCGCGTGGCGTATCTGGTCCTTCGGGACAAGACCATCGGCCGCATGGGCCGTCACCCCCGCTCGGATGAGACCTTTGAGCCCATCAAGGGGAAGGCGCTTCTGTTCGTTTCCAAAGACAAGAGGATCGAGGACATCCAGTGCTTTCTTCTCGACAAACCCATCATCCTCTTCAAGGGGATCTGGCACAATGTCCTCACCCTCACACCCGAAGCGCACATCAAGATCTGTGAGAATGCCTCTGTAACGCAGGACAACTGGGATCTCGGATCCCGCGTCTCGTCGATCGAGGAGTTGCGGAACAAGATAAGGGAACACAAAGGAAAATAGGGTCTGTCCCTATTTAAAGAACCGGAGGGGTTATGCATCCACTGACAAGATCCGTCACGGCGGCCTGTTTATTTCTGGCAGCGATCATGCCGGCCATGGCTGCCGTCACAGGCGAGAGAACAGAAAAGAACGGGCTTTCCTGCGCTCAGATCATCCACAGGGTCGACGATAAGGAGCAGACCTCCAACACGATCAAGCTCAACAAGACCCTCAAGATCGACTTCAAGAATATCCAGGGCCTCACAGTCATCGACGGGAAGATCTTTCCCGCCCTGAAGATCTCGATCACAGACGGCACCGGCCAGGAGATCACCTCAACTGATAATGCGCTCGCAGAACTATCCAGGAACGGGATCCCCCAGATATTCGGGGAGACGATCACGGCCACGGTCCGGACCGGCGGCTCGATGGCAGAAGGCGAGACGTACGCTCTGCAGCTGCGTCTTTCTGATACCAAAGGAAGCGGCGAGATCGAATACCAGACCACCCTCGAGATCGCGGGCCTTAACAGGGTCGAACCCGTAGGCGGCCCGGGAGAGGTCGCCTCTTTAGGCCTTTCTCTCGAGAGAAGTGCCCTGGCAAATAATAACAAGGAGAACCTTTTTAACGCCTTCTCCGTCGGAGACGCGGTCCAGATCTTTCTTTTGAACATCCGCGGCCTGGAGAAAGGGAGCGACGGCCTCTACTCCTTCGATATGGACATGACGGTGAGCGATGCCTCCGGCAGTGAGATCTCCTCGCGAACAGGGATCCTCGGCGAAAAAGGCCACACGGATCTCCCGGACGGCATCCTCGAGTCGCCGCTGGTCACCATCCCCACAAAGACGCTCGCGCCGGGAACATACACGGCCATGGTCCGCGTATACGACCGCAACAGTCCCAAAAGCCTGACGGTCACGCGATCCTTCGCCCTTTTTGACATGAAGAAATAGGACGGCCCCTATTGTCCCTGCTGGGCCCTTTGCCACATCGTGTCCTGGAGTTTTCTCTGCATCTGCGGGTCAAGGGGCTGATTCCTGCGCGCCGACTCCACGAGGGCCTCCTGCAGGTCTGCCGAGAGACCGGCGTCGTCCATAACTTCGCCCATCGCAGCGTCTCCTCCATCCCCCCGCATCTGCTCCAGCGCCGCACGGTCTTCGGGACTTAAGGCCTCCTCTATCCGTCCCTGCTGCATGGCCTCGATCATCTCCGGCGTGAACCCCGCCTCCTGCAAGACAGCCATCGGATCCACAGGCCCCGCCGCCTCCGGAAGCCCCCCCACGACACCGTCAGGACCGTTATAGGGTTGCTCTCCGGATACGGCAGACTCGAACACCTCCGCCTCCCCCGTCGAAATCGCCGGGATCTCGTACCCGGAACGGACATCCCCCCAACCATCCGAAGGATCGGACTCTCCTGCGAAAGACAACCCGCAGCCCAAACACCATCCGCTCAACAGAAAGATCGCCCAAAGAACCCCTCTCATAGAACCTCCTTATAAAAACCTTGCGGTCCCCGTGAAAGAATAAAACCAATAAATGACAATATCATCAGCGCTCTCTTCGGGCCAGCCAAACATCACAACAACAAGAATATGCCCTGCGTATCCCGCGATCATTACAGGATCTTGGGCCGGCAAATAACCATCAAAGAAAGAAAACCCCGCTGTTCCGACGAAGAGCCGGGGCCTTTATTCTCTCTACGCAAAGAAATCACTGTTCGCGCAAAACCTTGACCGTCACGGCAAGGCCGTTACCCCAGGGCCAAAGAAAGGCCCGGTCCGCACCCTCTGCGCATGATCCGGCATATAAGGTCTGACCGGTCTGAATGCCCCCGTAGGCCTTGGCGATCTTTACCGCATCGATACTGGCCGGAACACCGGCCGGCTTAAGCGCCGCACCGAAATACGCCTCGAGCGAAGCGCGGACCGCCGGCATATGCTCCAATGTGAACACGGCTTCAAAATAGGCCGGCAGCGCGGCCCTCGATTCCTCGGCGGGAATATTCTTCAGGCTCAACAAAAGTTCTTCAAATATCATGACCTCTCCCTTTCGTTCATTATCCCCGGTCGTTCGCACCCTTCTTCTCTTGGGCCATGACCTGAGACCTCTTCTCGCGCCGGATCCGCTCGATCTCTTCCGGAGAGAACCCGACTGCCTTGAGCATCCTGGCTTCCCGGACCCACTCCTCAAAAATTCCGACAGGCTTCTGCCGGGCAAAAGGGGCCTCCCCGGACGCCTGTCACCGAGAGGAGCGCGGCAGAGCGTTGTAAGGCCTGGAGAATCTGATGCCGTCCCTGTCAGACTCCCAGCATTCCACGGACATGTGCTCCCGGGTCTCGGTTATCACCGGACAACTGACCCTGGCCTTCGATCCCCTGGGGCAACAAATGGCCGCATCCTCTGTCCTGCATGGTGCCTGCGCATTCCGGGAGCTCATCATCTCAAAAGGCAGACCCACATCGCAATAGGACGCCCATGCCTCCCATTGGGTCCCTCCATAATACGTCGCGCAATCACACGGCTCCCCATCGTGACCGCGGAGATCACGGTAACGCCGATACTCCCTGCAAGCCTCCGAGTCCTTGGCCTTCTGCGATGAGCAGAGCTTTTTCCAGAAACCATCGGCCTTGAACAGGTCTTCCTTGGTGAAGAGCCCGTCGTTGAGCGCATGCATGAGATCGTCGATCGTCACGCTCACCAATTCGTGATACTCCTCCTCCAATAAAGGATCGAGATAGATCGCCAGGATGTTCGGATCGTTCAGGGTCGCGATCGACGCCACGCGCCGGGCCTCATCCAGCGAGGCGCCTGACCTGACCGCCTCATCGAATGCCTTCATATTGGCATTGCGGTCGACAAACCCATTATACGCCGCGGCATGGGCCGGATCATCCGGGTGGTCCTTCATCTGCCGATACGCGAAGACCGCCTGCTCCCCATAGGCCCTGGCCTCCAGACACGCCGTCAGGACGCTCTTCGACGCAAGGTCGAGCACGTTCCCTCCCGCAGCGATCCCGGAATCAAGCTGGGTGAGGGAGTATCCGTTCTCGCGAAGGGCCTGATAATCCTTCGCATGATGGATCTCATGATGGACCAGGACGGAAAGGGTTTGCGGTGAATATTTGCTGAAGGCATGCTCGCCGATGCCGATCCCGTTCGCTATCGCGACATACTGGGCATCATATCCCTCGCGGACCTGATCCACATAAGGGGTCACCTGCGAGCTTTCCAGGAAGGACCGGTCAGAGGCCGGTAAATAAGAAAGGACACCGGCCGTCCTCGCCTGTTGTTGAGAGGTCTGGGCGGGCGACGGTGCCCCAATCCTCTCGGCGATGTACTTGCCACCGTATTTGACCCACTGCAAAGTCGCATCGCCGGCGCCGCGAACACGATCGATCAGGGTCGCCTGGGCGCTCGCCGGAAAAAAGACGAGAAGAGACAGGATGAAGAGCAGGTTCTTTCTCATGAGAAAAGGGATGAAGCGGGTTCCGGGATCTTTTTCCGTCATAAGCTTATATCACAACTCAGGCCCATACCATAGCACCGACGCTGAACAAACGGTCTTCCGATCAAAGAGACGGACCGCCCCCTACTTCCCCAACACCCGTAACGCCCGACGGATCAACCCCTGGCTCCGGGGATTCTGCGGCTGGATGAGGGCCCGCTGCATGGCCCGCTCGGTCTCCCCCCTGGGAACAAAAACGCGCTCTCCCGTGAAGGGATGCGCGCCTGTGTGATAAAGACACGCGGCCACCGTCATGGGGAGCGGCAGGAAGTCCTGCACCTGCTCGGGCCGCATCCCGCGGCCCTGAAGTTTCTTCGAAAAAAAGAACGCATCCTCCAGACGGCTCCCGGGGTGCGCGCTGATGAAATAGTTCACCAGATACCGTCGGGAATTCAAAGAGGCATTGACTTTCTCAAACTTCTTCACGAACTCCTCATACCGCTCAAAGGGCGGCTTGTTCATGAGCGACAGGACCTTGTTCTCGGTGTGCTCGGGCGCCACCTTCATCTGCCCGCCCACGTGGTGCGCGCAGACCTCCCGAAAATATTCATCGGACGCGGGGTCCAGGAAAAGATCGTAGCGCAGACCACTGGCCACGAAGACGTGTTTGACCCCCGGGATCCGTCGCAGCGCCCGGTAGAGCGCCAGCGTGCGGTCATAGTGGACCTTGAGCGACCGGCATTTTGACGGCATGAGGCACCCCTTCTTCGCACAGGCGCCGGCGGTGTCCCACTGGCGGCATTCCGCCGCGTAGAGATTCGCCGTGGGCCCGCCGACATCCGTGATCGTGCCCCGAAAATCCGGATGACGTGCCATCGCCCCGGCCTCCCGGAGGATCGAGGCGTGACTGCGGCTCTGCACGATCCGCCCCTGATGCATGGTGAGCCCGCAGAAATGGCACTCTCCCGGACATCCGCGCACGGCCACGATCGACCAGCGCACGGTCTCGAACCCCTTGACCCCGCCGAGACGGTCATAAAAAGGATGGGGCCGACGCACGTAGGGCAGTTCGTAGACCCTGTCGAGCTCCGTCGGGCTGAGAGGCCGTGCCGGCGGCAAGGCCAGAACATAGCGCCCGGCATGCGCCTGCACCACAGGCTTCCCGCGCACGGGATCAGACTCGTGATAGGCGAGGGCAAAGGCCCTGTTGAACGCCTTGGCACCCGAACGCACGTCCTCGAAAGACGGCAGCTCGACCGTCTCCGAGGGGATCTCCTCTTTCTTGACCGCCACGACCGTGCCGCGCACATCATGGACCCCGCGGATGTCCTCGCCGCGGGCGAGACGCGCCACCACCTCAACGACCTGACGCTCGGCCATGCCGTAGAGGATCATGTCGGCCTTCGCGTCGAGCAAGAGGGACCGGCGCACCGCATCGTCCCAGTAGTCATAATGCGCCAGACGCCGCATGCTGGCCTCCACCCCGCCAAGGATCACAGGAAGCCCCTTGAAGACCGCGCGCAGACGGTTGGTATAGACGATCGAGGCCCGGTCGGGCCGCGTGCCCTCGAACCCCTTGCCCTCCTCGGGCCGGCGCCGGCGCTTGTTGGCCGTATAGTTCATGATCATGGAATCCACATTGCCCGCGGCCACACACGCGCACAGGCGCGGACGGCCCAGGCGGGTGAAGTCCTCCGGGACATCCGGACGCGGCTGGGCAATGATGCCGACCTTGTAACCTTCGGCCTCAAGGAGGCGTCCGATCACGGCCGTCCCGTAGGCCGGATGGTCCACGTAAGGGTCACCGCTGACAAGAAGCACATCAAGCTCGGCCCATCCTCGGGCCTTCATCTCGTCGGGGAACATGGGGAGGAAAGAGGTCTTTGTCATATGCCGCGCCATTCTACCATCCGCAGGACCAGGACACACCCAAAAAGCCTGTCATTGCGCCGAGGCTGAAAATACGAAAGCCGCCCGATGGTGTGGCCCACAGGACGGCTTGAAAAACAGGGACTGTCCCTATTTTAGAAATTCAATCGATCGGCCGCCTCCCTGATCTTCTGCGTCACGCTGTCCTGCCTGGCCTGCAAGGTCTCGAGTTCCTCGCGGACACGCATCTTTTTCTGATAATCCTTCTCGCAAAGGGCGTTGGCTTCCGCGACCTGCCTCTTGATGACCTCGAGGACCCTCTGGATATCGTCCGCCTCGAGGACCTCGACCCGGATCACATCCTCAATGATCTGGGCCTTTCTCTTCATCAGGTCCCTGTCCATCCCCTGGGCCTCGGCGAACTTCTTCTCCCAGACCTCATCCGGCTTCCTCGAGAGCTTGAAAGGGATGAACCATGCGTCCTGCTTTCCCGTCCCCGGAACGATCCCGGCCTTGTCAACCCCCACGATCGTCAGCGTCTGACCTTCACTTCTCATCGCCAACCTTTCTTAAAGAAGGGCCCCTGCCCCTGTTGGATCATGCGAACAGATTATAACCGGATACCTCTGTCTTGCCCACACATTAAAAACCCCCTCATGATGGATCCATCATAAGGGGGCAAAAAAGGTAGGGCCGTCTTTTTCGAGACTCTATGCTCCGGACTCTGCCCTCCCGGATCCGAGCTCCGGGCCCTCATGTCCCTCGGGCACACAGGCCTTGAGCGCGCGCAGAATCTTGCCCTGGATGTTGGGTGTAATGGGCTTGCCCTTACGCGCCTTCTGCACCTGCTTGAAGGTGAGCTGTTCGCGCGAGGCGCGCACGAGATCATCGTTGGTGAGGCCGAGCGCCGTAAGCGTCCTGTCGAGCGCGCCAAGCGTATCCATAAAAAAGACCACCTTCCCTGTCCGCGCTCTAGTTCATCCTTAAGACCACGTAATTGAGCACCCCGGCAAAAGAGACCCAGAGCCAATACGGGACCAGGAGCGCACCGGCGAGCCTCCTGATCCGGAAGAAGACGACCGCGAGGGCCGTGACCAGGAACCACAGAACGATCAGGTCAAGGAACGCCCAGAACGGGCTCTTCAGTCCGAAGAAGAGGACCGACCAGAGCGCGTTGACAAACAGATGCGCGCCAAAAATTCCGACGGCGGGCGTCACATTTTCCCCCTTCTCCCCCGAGGTCCAGACGAGGAAGAGCGCGAGGCCCATCATCACATAAAGCATCGCCCACACCGGGCCAAAGACCCATCCCGGCGGAGTAAAGGACGGCTTGAGGATGGTCGGGTACCAGGTCCGGACATTCGCCGCCGAGAAAAGACCACCCACCGCCCCCGCGGCCTGCGGAAGGGCCAAGGCGATGACCAACTTGAACCAGAGGGTGTTGGGCATAAGGATGGCCTTTTCTTGATGATCTGTTCCCCCGCGAACCGTCGCTTGGACATGCTGAGCCTCCTTGTCGGGGTGATCTACTCCCGGAGTCTCAATTTTCAAAAGGTCTGGTTTATTGGGGGAAGGTCACCGGCCGTCAGAACCAAAAGAACAGCCAGCCATAACGTCTTTATCAGATCTCCCGCTTCTTTATTCAAAAGTCGGGATGTCGTATGGCCCCATCTGCAGATACGGTGAACCGCTGACGATCTCTTCCTTGACCTTTTTGCCGCGCTCAATGGTCAGCACCAGGGTTTTGTCTTCATAGGCAGCGCGCAATTCTGCCGTCACCCAGACCGCCTCGATCGGGGCCACGCGGTGAAAGATCTTCTCGGTAAAAAGGTCCGGATCCCCCGGATGCGGGCAGGGGCCCTGGAGACTCACCAGATAAAGCGCGTCGTCCTTCAGCTCCCAGGTTCCGTGATATCCCTTCCATTCACCGGTACAGGTCTGCTGGGAATCCTGAAAGTTATATGGGGGATGGTCTTGATCAAAGTAACTGTTCAACGGTGTCGCGAAAAGGGCGAGTTCCCGCCCCTGGTAGATCAAGGTTTCATTCATTTGGTCTGTTGCAACGGCCTGATGCGTAAGGCTGGCCAAAAGAAGAATGCCGAAGAAAAGAAGGGTCCGTGTTGTCGCGCGCAGACATCTTAAACAAAGAGGCAGGACTTCTTGGGCAAATGTCGTTCTATCTGCCCTACCGGGGCTAGGAATAACATAAAAATCAGGCTTTTTCATAAATAAAATTCTAACATAAAAAAGAAAAATCCAGGCATTAAAGAATGGCTTTTACACCCCATAGAACGCTAGCGCCCCCGGATCTCTGGCGCTGGCATGAACAGATCTTCATCATGCGTTTGGTATGAATGACTTGAGGATTTGGTCAAATACGGGCTTGGCTGTTTCATGCGCATCCGCAAGGATAGAATAAAATGCGCTGACGACAAGGTCACACCGCGTTAAGAATTCCAATAGCAAACCCTCTGCAGCCGTCAAAGGTCACGACACGCCCTTGGACTTCCTCTCCGTCTTTTCCCGATGCGTCCCGGCAAAGAACACGGCATCATCTGAGAATTTGGCATTCAATTTATCAACGACATCCATTAGCTTGCTGCTCTTTTCATGCTTGACCCCATCTTCAAATAACTCCATGGGGACTTCCCGCTG
>JAAYZZ010000184.1 GCA_012514595.1 Elusimicrobiota bacterium | reverse complement strand
TGCCTTTGGCGATACCTCTCACCTCTGCGGCCAGATCGAGACGGTACGCCGCCAGACGCTTCCTGAAGTCCGTAAGCACACTGAAGCCACCCGCCACATCCAGGGTATTGGGATTCTTCTCGATCAGCCCCTTTGTTTCGAGGATCTGGAAGATCCAGCCTGTGAGCAGGGCGGTCAGGATCGCGGAAAGAATGATGAGTGCGGCCTTGGCCGGGCCAAAGAACCCGATGAGCATGAGCGTGAGCGGAAAGTTCGCCCACGGACTCGCGAGAAGGAATGCCACGACCGATGACGGGGCCGCCCCTTTCCTGTAAAGCTGGACCGCGATCGCCAGGATCCCGTGGCTGCAAACGGTCATCAGGAACCCCCACAGCACGGCATAGACGATGTTCCGCTTTCTACGGCCGGCCAGAACGAACGAAACATACTCCCGCGGCACATAATGGTCAATGATCCCGCCGATCAGAAGCCCAAGGGCGAGGGGGCCGGCCACGATCCGCGCATATCCGAAAAAGGACCCGCGAAAAGCCTCAAAGAATGGAATGAAAAAAGAAAGGACAATAAGTATCCCCGCAGCGAAAGCGGCCCAGAACAGGGTGTTCGAGAGCAAGCCCGGCTTCTTGTCCTTGTCACAGCAGGAGGCCATATGAAACCCCTATCTTAGTCGTTAATGAAATTGACATCGTTTCCGGCTTCGTTTATCGTTATACCATGATGTCTTCATTTGTCGACCATCCTGTTGCAAAAATCCTCCAGAAACGGATCCTGATCCTCGATGGCGCCATGGGAACCATGGTCCAGAGACACAAATTGACCGAGTCCGACTACCGTGGCGAGCGCTTCAAGGACTGGGCCCGGGACCTCAAGGGGAACAATGACCTCCTCTCCCTCACCCGTCCGGACGTCATCGGTTCTATCCATGCCGCCTATCTCGACGCGGGCGCGGACCTGATCGAAACGAATACTTTTAACGCGAACCGTATCTCGATGGCCGACTACGGCATGGAGGCCCTTGTCCGGGAGCTCAACATCGCCTCGGCCCGCGTGGCGCGTGAACAGGCGGACGCTTTCACAAAGAAAGATCCCCAGAAGCCGCGGTTCGTCCTGGGGTCCATCGGTCCCACGAACAAGACCGCGTCCATCTCCCCTGACGTGAACGACCCGGCCTTCCGGGCCGTCACCTTCCAGGACCTTGTCACGGCCTACGGCGAGCAGATCGAGGCCCTCGCCGAGGGCGGGGTCGATGCGCTCCTCATCGAAACGATCTTCGACACCCTGAACGCCAAGGCCGCGGTCTTTGCCGCCTTGTCCTTCAACGTTTCAGCCCCCAAACCGCTTCCCCTCATGCTCTCGGGGACCATCACGGACGCCTCAGGCCGCACCCTCTCGGGCCAGACCGCCGAGGCCTTCTGGATCTCGCTGGCGCACGCGCGGCCGCTCGCCTTCGGATTCAACTGCGCCCTCGGGGCCAAGGACATGCAGCCGCATCTGGCCGCGATCTCGCGCCACGTGGACACCTTCATGAGCGCGTATCCGAACGCCGGTCTCCCGAACCGTTTCGGCGAGTATGACCAGTCGGCGAAGGACATGGCGGACCTGGTGGGCGAATTCGCCAGGGCCGACCTTGTGAATATCGTCGGAGGATGCTGCGGCTCAACGCCGGAGCACATCCGGGCGATCGCTCAGGCCGTCAAGGACCTCCCGCCCCGAAAAGTTCCCAAACACCGGACCATATCGACCTACAGCGGGCTGGAGCCCCTGGTCCTTCGCAAAGAAATGAACTTCATCAACATCGGCGAAAGGACGAATGTCACGGGCTCCAAAAAGTTCGCGCGTCTCATCATCGAAGAAAAATACGAAGAGGCTCTTTCCGTCGCCCGCCAACAGGTCGAGAACGGCGCTGGGATCATTGACATCAACATGGACGAAGGCATGCTGGATGCCAAAGCGGCCATGGTCAAATTCCTCAACCTCATCGCCTCCGAGCCCGACATCGCGCGTGTCCCGATCATGATCGATTCTTCCAAATGGGAGGTGATCGAGGCCGCGCTCCAGTGCGTCCAGGGCAAGGCGATCGTCAATTCCATCAGCCTCAAGGAAGGGGAAGATGTTTTCCGCCGCCAGGCCCTCAAGCTCATGAAGTACGGCGCGGCCGCGGTCGTCATGGCCTTTGACGAGGGCGGACAGGCCGACACCAAGGACCGACGGGTCAGTATCTGCGAACGGGCCTGCCGGATCCTCACCGAGGAGCTGGGATTCCC
>JAAYZZ010000183.1 GCA_012514595.1 Elusimicrobiota bacterium | reverse complement strand
CTTCTCGAACTGCGCCAGGAGGTCGGGCGTTTTCTCAAGGGACGTTACGGGCTTTCGTATGATCCGGAGGAGGAGATCCTGATCACGGTGGGCGTGAGCGAAGCGTTGGACCTGATCGTTCGGGCCATCCTCAATCCTGGTGAAAAGATCATGATCCCCCGGCCCTGTTATGTGTCGTATGGACCGCTGGCGCTTCTCGCCGGTGGAGAACCCGTCTATATCGATACGGACATCCGCCAGGGGTTCAAGGTGACGCCCCGGATGATCGAGGCGGCGTATCGTCCGGGGGTGCGGGCCCTCCTTCTCAACTATCCGTGCAATCCGACGGGGGTGTCCTATACCCGCAAGGAATTGATGGAGATCAGCAAGGTCGTGCGCAGGCACGATCTTTTGGTGATCAGCGACGAGGTTTATGATGAGCTGACCTACGGGTTCGATCATGTGCCGCTGCCCACGATCCCGGGGATGAAGGAGCGGACCGCGTATCTGAACGGGTTCTCCAAGGCGTATGCGATGACGGGGTTCCGTCTGGGTTTGGCCTGCGGGCCGAAGGAACTGATCGCGGGCATGACCAAGATCCATCAGTATACGATGCTCTGTGCGTCGATCACCAGTCAGATGGCCGCTCTTGAGGCGTTGAAGAACGGGCATAAGGAAGTGATCGCGATGCGCAAGGAATACCAGCGTCGGCGTAATTATATTGTCACGTCGTTGAATGAGCTGGGGCTGAAGTGTCCGATGCCGCAGGGCGCGTTCTATGTCTTCCCGTCAGTAAAGAGGACGGGGATGTCCTCCATGGATTTCGCCCGGGACCTTCTGGAGAAGGAGAAGGTCGCGCTTGTTCCCGGGACCGCGTTCACGCCGCACGGAGAGGGTTTCGTGAGGATCTCCTATGCCTCGAGTTTTGACAATCTGCGGGAGGCGGTCCTAAGGATCGGGCGCTATTTGAAGAAGAAAAAGAAATAGTACGGGCAGGCGGAAGTCTTTACCGTCAGGCGGTTGTCAGGCTATGGCCAAACGTTCCAAGGAAGATCCCCAGTTCGAGATCGCGTTCTACGAAGATATCCTGCGGCGGAGTCCCAACTTTATCGAGGCCCTGATGTGCCTCGGGGATCTCTACACCCGCGAGGGCCAGTATGACAAGGGGCTCGATGTCGACGAGAGGTTGTCCCGGTTGCGTCCGGATGACGCTCTGGTCATCTACAATCTCGCGTGCAGCTATTCGCTGGTGGGCCGGCTTTCCGATGCGGATCAGGCCATGCGCCGCGCCTTCGATCTGGGCTATGTGGATCTGGCGCAGATCTCCAAGGATCCGGACCTGGAGAAGCTGATGAACTATGCTCCCTTTCGCGAGTTCTTTGAGGCCGAGCGTCTGAAGCTCAAGGGGCGTCCCCGGAAGGGGAAGGAGCGCGCGGTATGAGGTCTGTCCGTGAGGAGCTCTGGTTCGACATCCCTCAGCGTCGGGCGTTCATCAACATCACCCCAGAGGTTCGCAGGGTTCTTAAAAAGAGCGGGATCAAGGAAGGTCTTTGTTTGGTGAACGCGATGCATATCACCGCAAGCGTCTTCATCAATGATGATGAATCCGGACTTCATCAGGACTATGAAAAGTGGCTGGAGACACTGGCCCCGCACGCGCCGACATCCCAGTATCGCCATAACGATACGGGGGAGGATAACGGGGATGCGCATTTGAAGCGTCAGGTCATGGGGCGCGAGGTGGTCGTCGCGGTCACGCAGGGGGACCTTGATTTCGGTCCGTGGGAGCAGATCTTTTACGGCGAGTTCGACGGTCGTCGACGCAAGCGTGTGCTGGTCAAGATCGTCGGTGAATAGGAGGCAACATGGCGGTTCTGGTGCTTGGTACGGTGGCCCTCGATGATGTGAAGACGCCTTCCGGCGTCAAAAAGGCGATGCTGGGGGGGAGCGCGGCGCATTTTTCGATGAGCGCGCGCCTTTTTGATGATGTGCATATTGTCGGCGTGGTCGGGAAAGACTTTCCGAAGGCGCATCGGGACTTTTTGAGGCGCAAGGGTGTTGACCTTTCTGCCCTGACGGTGGCGGACGGAAAGACATTCCGCTGGAGCGGAGAGTACAAGAAAGAGGACTTGAACAGCGCGATCACGCACGATACCCGGTTGGGGGTCCTGGCGGATTATGTCCCGGCCCTGACCGATCGTCAGCGCGGGATGTCGCATGTCTTTCTCGCGAACCTCGCACCCGTTGTTCAGGAGCGTCTGTTGTCCCTGATGAAGGCGCCCGCCCTTGTGGGTCTGGATACGATGAATCTGTGGATCAATACCGCGCTCAAGGACCTGCGCCGGCTCATCAAGAGGGCGGACATCTTTGTTCTCAACGACGGGGAGACAAGGCTTCTGACCGGTGAGCGGAATCTCGTCAAGGCGGCAGCCGCGATCCTGGCCATGGGGCCGAGGGTCGTGGTCGTCAAGAAGGGGGAGCACGGGGTTTATGTTGTTTCGCGCAAGTTCCAGTTCGCTTTTCCCGCCTATCCGATCGGACGTGTCGTCGACCCGACCGGGGCCGGGGACACTTTTGCCGGAGGGATGTTCGGGTACCTGAGCAAGGTCCGTCGGATGGATGAGAAGTCCTTCCGCCGGGCGGTGATCTACGGGTCGGTCCTGGCGTCTTTCAACGTCGAGGGGTTCGGAATGGCGAAGACCGCGCCGCTCACGATCCGCGAGGCGGACCGGCGGCTCAAGGAGTATCTGCAATTTTCGGCTACGGCCTAAGGACGTTATGCATTCTCTGGAAACCCTGGCCCTGATCGCGTCCATCGTGATGCCGCTGTGGAATATCCCGCTCATCCTTAGGATCATCCGTCGCCGCTCCTCTGAAGATCTGAGCCTTGCCTGGTTCCTGGGGGTGTGGGGGTGCATGCTGGTGATGCTGCCCTGGGGGCTCGTCACGACCGACAAGGTGCTCAAGGTCTTCAGCATCGTGAATTTGACCCTCTTTTCTGTCGTGGGGATCGTGATGTTCAAATATCGTAATGGGAGCAAATGATGGCAAGTGGAAAAAAGGCAGAAAAGGGCCCCAAGGCCCTGCGGGCAGGGTTCGTGGCGATCGTGGGGCGGCCCAATGTCGGGAAATCGACCCTGCTGAATGCGATCATCGGGGAAAAGGTGGCGATCGTCTCACCCGTCCCCCAGACGACGCGGCAGAACGTGAAGGGGGTCCTGACCGAGGAGCGCGGACAGGTCGTGTTCGTGGATACCCCCGGATGGTATCAGGGGCGGGACCAGCTGGGAAAGTTCATGTCCCGTTCGTGCGCGGATGCCGTTCACGGGGTCGATGCCATTATCCATCTGACCGACACCTCGCGTCCTGTGGGTGAGGAAGAATACCGGATCGTCGAGAGACTGAAGGGCATGAAGGTCCCGGTCATCGTCGGGCTCAACAAGATCGATTTGAACGGAGAGCACCTTGGGGAATACCTGGCCCTGTGGGAGGATGCGCGCAAAGAGAAGGTCGCCGAGATGAAGGGTGTCACCTTCGTGCCGCTCTCGGGGCTCAAGGGGACCCAGATCGAGAAGCTCGTTGATCTTATCTTTGATGTCCTTCCCGAGGGGGATTTTTATTACGAGGAGGACGTGATCTCCGATACTCCGCAGAAACATCTTGTCGCGGATATCATCCGCGAGAAATTCTTTCTTCTCACGCGCGAGGAGATCCCGCATTCCATCGCCGTCGTGGTGGAGGAGATGCGCCCGGTCAAGGGGAAGACGCTTCGGATCAGCGCGCAGGTCCTCGTGGAGCGGGATTCGCAGAAGGAGATCGTGATCGGCAAGGGCGGCCAGTTCATCAAGAAGGCCGGGACGCTGGCCCGGGCGGACCTGGAGTCCATTCTCGACGGAAAGGTCTTTCTGGACCTGCATGTCCGGACGCAGAAGAACTGGCGGGATGATCAATCCATGCTTGCAGATATGGGATATCAATTCACGTAAATCACGGAGGTCGATCATGAAGGCAGAATTGAGGGCGCGTTTCGCGAGCTACAGGGCAGGCAAGTCCATCAAGGGGACAGAGACCGAGAAGAACCTTCTCAAGGCTTTCGCCGGGGAGTCCCAGGCGCGCAACCGGTATCACATGTTCGCCGAGTGTGCCCGGGAGGAAGGGTATGAGCAGATCGCGGCCATCTTCGAGGAGACGGCCCATAACGAGAAACATCATGCCCAGGTCTTTTTCGCGTTCCTGGAGGGCGGGGCGGTCGAGATCCAGGCGGCGTATCCGGCCGGGATCGTGACCAATACCTATGAGAACCTCCTGGCCGCCGCGATGGGCGAGCATGAGGAGTTCGTCGAGCTTTATCCCGCCTTCGCGGAGGTGGCCGAGAAGGAAGGGTTCATCAAGATCGCGAACCAGTTCCGGATGATCGCCAAGGTCGAGAAGGAACATGAGGAGCGCTACCGCAGGCTCGCGGCGAACGTGAAGGACGGAAAGGTCTTTGCCAAGGATTCCGAGACCGTCTGGGTCTGCCGGGAGTGCGGACATGTCCATGTCGGGAAACAGACCCCGACGGTGTGTCCGGTCTGCCAGCATCCCAAGGCGTATTTCGAGGTGCGGGCCCTGAATTATTGAGGAGGTTCTCGTGAGCCCGGAGCCGCAGCCTGATCGTCTCAAGATCCTGATCGCGGATGATGAGGAGGACATCCTGTCCGTTCTCGCCAAGAAATTGCGCGAGGCGGGTCATGATGTTGTCCCTGCGGCCGACGGGATCCAGGCTTGGGACCTTGCCCAGAGAGAGCATCCGGACCTTTTCATCCTGGACCTGCATATGCCGGGGAAGGATGGATTCACGCTTTTGAAGGATCTGCGGGACCGCCCCTGGGACAAGAAGTGGCGGCCGGTCATCATCGTTTCCGCCCAGAACGAACTGGACTCGTATCGCAAGGGGTTTGATTTCGATGCGGACCATTATCTCTCCAAGCCCTGTCGCGTGGAGGAGGTCCTCTCCGCGGTCGCGCTGATGGCCCGCCTGATCCCGCTTCGACAGGAGGGCTAGGAGATGCGAGCGGTCACGGCAGCCCGGATCCAGGCGATCGACCGCTGGGCGATCGAGACGCTAGGCATCCCGTCGATCTGTCTCATGGAAAATGCAGGCCGAGCGGTCGCGGATGCGGCGGGGTCCCTTCTCGGCCGTTCTCGTCGGAAGAATATTCTGATCATCAGCGGTCCGGGGCATAACGGCGGGGATGGCCTTGTTGCGGCCCGGCATCTTATGGCCCGGGGGTTCTCTGTCAAAGTCCTGATGACAGCACCGGAACAGGATCTTCGGCCCGATACCCTTTGTTATTATCGCAGTCTTGTGAAGATGAGGGTCCCGGTAGCGCACGATCTTCGTCGCATCGCGCCGCTGTGCTCCTGGGCGGACCTTGTGATCGATGCGGTCTTTGGAGTGGGGCTGTCGCGGCCGCTGGCCGGTCCTTTGCTGGATCTGGTCCGCACGATCAACCTCTCTGGACGGAGCGTTGTTTCTGTTGATGTGCCATCCGGACTCAATGCGACCACCGGTCGTATTCTGGGTGCTGCGGTCAAGGCGAGGGTGACCGTGACGTTCACCGCGATCAAGACAGGATTGCTGCGAGGGGAGGGTCCCCGCATCTCGGGAAAGGTTCGCGTTGTTGATATCGGTATTCCTCTTAAAAGAAAGGACGGCCGATGACAGAGAAGCCGTCAGGCCTTCTGGACGACAACGAGATATCGAAGGCCATCCGCCTGATCCGTCGTGCGGTCAAGGACCTTCCCGACCCTTCCGTTACTCTCGTCGGAAAGAAGTGGCGGGATCCGTATCTGGTTCTCATTTCATGTCTTTTGAGCCTGCGGACCAAGGATGAGACCACGCTTCCGGCGTCGGAGCGATTATTTCACCTTGCCGATACCCCCGGGGCTATGGTACATTTATCCGTTCGTCAGATCGAGCAGGCCATTTATCCGGTCGGTTTCTACAAGACCAAGGCCCGGCGGATCATTGGGATCTCCCGCGACCTTCTGAAGAGGTGGGCGGGGCAGGTCCCGGATACGCTGGAGTCGCTTCTGACCCTCAAGGGGGTCGGACGCAAGACCGCGAACCTGGTCCTGACCGAGGGGTTCGGCAAACCCGCCATGTGCGTGGATACCCACGTTCACCGGATCTCGAACCGTTTGGGCTATGTGAGGACAAAGTCCCCGGAAGAAACAGAGACCGCGCTGCGCGCGCGGCTGCCGAAGCGTTTCTGGGGAGATTACAACTCGATGCTGGTCCTGTGGGGCCAGAACGTCTGTCGTCCGGTATCGCCGAAATGTTCCCTGTGTCCGGCGCGGGGGATTTGTCAGCGGGTGGGCGTCGGGCAGTCGCGATAGACGTAAGGAGAAAGATATGCTTCGGACCTATGCCCTTTCCAGCGGCCGGCTCATCGAGACCTCGTTAGAATCCGCCCAGGTTTTTGTCTATTCCATGCTGACGGATGAGGAAAAGCAATACCTCATCAATACCATGGGACTTGATGAGCACACCCTGCATTCTTCGCTCGACCCCGACGAGTTGGGGCGTCTGGAGTTTGAGGTCAATCATTCGGCCGCGATCGTCAAGCGTCCGCGGCGGTTCTCGGCCAAGGACAACTTCCTTCTTAAGACATCCTCGATCGGGCTTTTTCTTTTTAGCGACAAACTGATCCTTGTCACCCAGGACGACATCATCTTCGAGGGGCGCATCTTCAACAAGATGTTCTGTCTGATGGACGCCTTCCTCAAGGTCATTTTTCACAGCATCTGGCATTTTGAGGACCATCTGATGGCCATTCACCGGATGTCGGAGGAGCTGGAGACAGAGATCAACCGGGCCATGACGAACAAGGACCTTCTGTACATGTTCAATCTCGAAAAGAGCCTTGTCTATTATCTGAACGCGATCGCCTCCAACGGCAAGGTCATTGAGCGCATTCGGCTCAATGCGGGCAAGATGGGGATCGTCGGGGACGCGGCCGAATTCCTTGAGGACGTCACGATCGAGAACGGCCAGTGCTATGAACAGGCGAACACCTACTCCCAGGTCCTGGCCAGTCTTATGGATGCCCGGGCGTCCATTATCAACAATAATTTGAACATCCGCATGAAGACGCTGACGATCATATCGCTGGCGATCATGCTCCCGACCTTCATCGTGAGCCTGTTCTCCATGAACGTGCCGCTGCCGATCCCCCAGCACGAGGCGATCTGGCCCTTCTGGTTCGTATCGGGATTGTCGGCGCTGGCGGTGGCAGTGGTCATCGGGCTATCGCGTTTTCGGCGGTGGTAGAGGCCGGAAAGACGCTTCGTTGACAGGGACTTTAGAGCGGGTATAATGGCCCCACGTTTTTAACAAGATACCAAGAAAAGGCGGGTGAAGAAAAATGGTCGAGGTCAGAGTCACGGATAAGCACGGGTTCGAGAAGGCCCTTCGGATCTTCAAGAAGCTGTGCCAGCGCGAGGGGTTCCTCGTGGAGCTCAAGGAGCGCCGGTTCTATTCCAAGCCTTCCGAGCGCAAGCGCAAGAAGGGCAAGGGCGGACGTTCATAACGGCTGCACCAGCCGCCCCCGACGATCGGGGGCGGCTTTTTTCTTCAAGAAATTTATGGCCAAGACATTCGCGATCCTCGTTGATGAGGCGTATCAGGTCCTGGAGGTCTGGTATCCTTTGTACCGTCTTCGGGAGGCCGGGATCAATGTTGTGACCGTCGGGAACGGCACGCGGGACACCTTTCCCTCGAAGGAGGGTTATCCCTGCAAGGTCGATCGGTCGATCGATCAGGTCCGGGCCCCGGACTTTGACGGGGTCCTTATTCCCGGCGGATGGGCCCCGGACTTCTTGAGGCGTTATCCCAAAGTCGTTCAGTTCGTCAAGGAGATGAACGCGGCCGGGAAAGTGGTCGCGTCCATCTGTCACGGCGGATGGATGCTTGTTTCCGCGGACTGCTGCCGGGGGAAGCGGGCCACCTGTTTTTCCGCCATCAAGGATGATATCATTGCGGCCGGCGCCAGATATGTGGACGAGGAGACCGTTGTCGACGGGAAGCTCATCACGGCCCGGAAGCCGGACGATCTGCCGCGGTTCGTTTCAGAAATCATAAAGAAATTAAATTAATAGGAGGTTGAAAGGTTAATAGGGGAAAAGGTCAATAAGTTAATAGTTAATGGGCCAGAAAGAGCAGCTCTTTTGATCCTTTCTCCTTTTAACATTTTAAGCTTTTAACCTTTTAACCTTTCAAGATCAGTATGATCAAGGTCAAGCGCGCGCTCATTTCGGTATCGGACAAGACAGGGCTTCTGGATTTTGCCAAGCGTCTCGCAAAACTGGGGGTGGAGATGCTCTCGACGGGGGGGACCGCCAAGATGCTCCGCGAGGGCGGCCTTAAGGTCCAGGAGGTCTCGGATTATACCGGTTTTCCCGAAATGCTCGACGGACGCGTGAAGACGCTGCACCCCAAGATCCACGGGGGGCTTTTGGCGCTGCGGGACAATCCCGAGCATATGAAGACGGTTGAGGAGCACGGGATCGGCCTTATCGATATGGTCATCGTGAATCTCTATCCGTTCGAGAAGACCACGCAGAAGAAGAATGTCTCTTTGGAGGAGGCCATCGAGAATATCGATATCGGCGGCCCTTCGATGCTCCGGTCCGCGGCCAAGAATTTCCGCAGTGTGGCCGTGATCTGCAACCCCGCGCGGTATGAGGAGATCATCAAGGAGCTCGAGGCCAACAGCGGGATCCTCGGCGACCGGACCCTCATGAACCTGGGGATGGAGGTTTTTGACCGCACCAGCCGCTATGACCGGGCGATCGCGGACCATCTGCAGGGCCGTTTCCGCAGCGAG
>JAAYZZ010000182.1 GCA_012514595.1 Elusimicrobiota bacterium | reverse complement strand
TCGCGGTCGAACGAAAGATGACGGGCATCCTGTACCTGGAAGTCGATGGTCAGCCCGGTCTCTTGCGCCTTTTCCCTGGCCCTTCTGATCTGATCCTCGGAAAGGTCCACGCCGGTCACCCGATACCCCCTCCTTGTCAATTCAATGGCGTGACGGCCCGTACCGCAGCCGATATCGATGATCCTGAGCGTTCTGTCACGGCCGATCTCCTGCTCGATGAAATCACACTCCCCCGCAGTGCCCTGGACAAAGACTTCTTTGTCGTACTTGCGCGCATAATTCTCGAAGAGCGCTTCATACCACTGTTTCATTCTTGTCCTTTCCCTGGACGAGGCCCTGTCCCGACAGATTTTCCCGGCCCCCCAGATCCCCGAGCATTCCACCCATCACTTCCCGAGACAGCATGTCCTCCTTCTTTCCGCGCGCCATGATCCTTCCGCGATCCATGATAAGACCGTGCGTAAAGAACGGGCGGATGTCTTCCAGATGGTGTGTGACCATCAGGACCTGCGGAGCGGATCCCCAGGAGACAACCTCTTCCAGAACCCCATAGGCATGATACCTGGCCCTGATATCCAGGTGAACAAACGGCTCGTCGAGGATCAAAAGCCCCGGAGAATTGACAAGGGCCCGGCACAGCACGATCTTGAATTTCTCCCCCGACGACATTTCTCCAAAAGGTTTCTCTTTAAGAAAAGAACAGGAGAGCCGCTCCATGACGGAAGAAACCTTCCCGGCGACCGCGCTCTTTTGATATCCCGAATAATACGTGGAGGCCTCCTCTCCGGAGGCGACCACCTCTCCCGCGAGGGCCCACTCCGGGATACGGGCCAATATCCACGTCGAGAGATACCCGATCCTCTTCCGGATCTCCGGCAGACAAACCCGGCCGTAACGTTCCCCCAACACCGAGACGCTCCCCTCCTGCGGCCAAAGATATCCCGCAAGGACCTCCAGCAGGGAGGTCTTCCCGCAACCGTTGGGCCCCAGGATGAACCAGTGCTCTCCGGGAAATGTCGTCCAGGTCACCTGCTCGAGAACGGATCTTCCCTTCCTGAGCATGGACACCCGATCCATCTCTACGATCCCGGGATGGCGCATTTTTCTCCTCAAATATTCTTGCCTAAAAGAAATCGAGACAAAAGGCCGAAGAGGCCCGCATCATCTCCCCCAGACGAACCAGACAAAAAGGTATGCGGCAAACACAGCGGCGATAGTGAACGGGATCCCGATGCGTCCGAACTCACGGAATCCGACGGGATAGCCCTCTTTCTTCAGAAGTCCGCAGGCCACGATATTCGCCGACGCGCCGATCGGTGTGATATTCCCTCCCAGGCTGGCTCCAATGAGAAGGCCGAACAGGAAAAGCTGCGGGGCCACACCCAGCTTGTCCGCCATCGAGATAGCGACCGGAAGCATCGCGGCCAAGAATGGCACGTTATCAATGAACGCGGACAGAAGGACCGCCAGGAGGACAAGGACCGAGTACCCGGCAAAGACATTGGTCCCCACCATGGAGGACAAAAAGAGGGCCGTCCGATCGACCCATCCGGTGATCGTGAGGCTCCCGACAAGGACAAAGATCCCTACGAGAAAAAGTGTCGTGTCCCAATCCAGACCCCGAACCCGCTTTACGACATCGGACCGGTTGGCCAAAAGATCCCAGAGAAGTCCGATGAGGGCATAGACCATACACAGGATCCCGGCCATATAAGAAAATCCCGTGTCAAGAAAAGAGGAGAGCGCCAGAAGGACGATCAGGCTCACCAGCATCCCCGTCGGGACCCAGCTGCGGACCTTTTCGACCGCGACCACGGGGACCTTGGCCGTCTCCCGCCTGAAGACAAAATAAAGGACCGTGAAGGCCAGGACCGCCCCGGCCTGGACCGCAAAGAAAATGCTCGGCCGGCCCTGGTAAAAAAAGAAATCCCCGAAGTTCATCTTCGCAAAACCCGCCAACAGCATGCTGGGCGGGTCCCCGATGAGAGTGGCCGTCCCCTGAAGATTGCTGCTGATCGCCAGCGCGATCATCATCCCGACAGGACTGATCTTGAGCTTCCGGGAGACCTCAAGGGCAATGGGTGCCACGATCAGAACGGTCGCAACATTCTCGACGAAGGCGGAGATGAAACTGGTCAATCCGCAAATCGCCAGGATCGCCCAGGCAGTATTGCGCGATCTGTCGACCAGGATCTCGGCGATGTAGGCCGGGACGCGGCTCTCCATGAACAGGTCCGCGACAACGAGCGTCCCGACAAAGATCCCCATCACGTTCCAATTGATCGCCCGGAAGGCCTCAAAGGGATGCAAGACCCCGGTCAACAGGACAGCCACGCTGCCCAGGACCGCGATCCAACTCCGTCGGGTTGAAAAACATACAAAAAGGACATACGCCAACAGAAAGATGCCGAGTGCCAAATATGCTTTATCCATAACTATCCTTTAATGAAAAAATACGGAAGGCCTTGTTCAGAACCCTTCAGACTTTGTAGAAGAACGGATGTCCCGCATCCTTGACCGCGATGCAGTTCTCCCGGATACATCGGGCCAATTCCTGACGCCACCCCCCCTCGGAGGTGAGCGGAACATAATTCACATCAAAGAAACCCGTCGGGCGGAGAAATTGCGGTGTTTCCTCATGGACCACGACGACCTTGTCCCGCCCCAACCGGGCCACCAGGAGCCCCAGATGAAAACAGGTCAAAGGCGACGGGCCCGCCACAGGCGACTCACGTCCATCCCCCTTGAGCCGGACCCAGCACTCCTCGGAAAGAACCACGACCGCCATGGTGATCCCCGGGTTTTCGGCCAAAGACCTCTGGATCGCCAAAGGACGCCCCTCTCCTTCCCTGGCCTCGATCACAAGACCCTCGGTCCCGGACAGAAAGCGAAGCACTTTCTGGTTCATTCTCTCATCCGGACAGGCTGCAAAAAGGATCTTTTTTGTCGGGTCCTTACGAAGAAACGAGGACACATGCACCAAATAGTCCTCTACCCCATCATTGAGAATATGGACATCCCTCAGATCGATCCTCAATCGCGGTAAGGCCGCCCAGACCGCACCAGGACCTGAGCGCTGCGGGATCCTTTCCAAAAGGGATTCCCCTTCATGGGCGGCCCTGTTGAGCTGCTCGGTCATCCCCAGGTCCACCCTGACCCTGTTCTCAAAGGCCCGCACGACATCCGAGAGAGAGCTCTTGAGAACACCCGAGGCCCGCTCCCTCTGCTGATGCTCCGCGATGATCCGTTCCGCCTCCAGGACCTCCCCATCGACCTCGGACTCAAAATCCCAAGGTTCGATCCCTTCGTGCGGTCTGACCTTGGGGTCATCCAGCGCCACAAGCAAAAGATCGCGCAAAAGCCTCTTGGCCCTAACCCAACACCGGACCCTCTCCTCGGGAACAGCCGAGGCGGAGACGGGACGGAACTTGAGCGTATGAAAATATGTCAGATACTGGCTGTGAGGACCAAAATAATGGACCAGCGTGTCGCGGACCTGGCAGAGGCAGTCCTCCAGATGAGGACTGTCATGATCGACAGCATTGAGATCGAGGACAAGTTCCTTGATCTTCCGGATCGACGCCATTGCGAGGGGTTCAGGCCACCAAGGTTCCCCGGAGACATCCGTCTTCCACTGCGTCCACACGAACGTCGACGAGCGTGTTCCGCAAGTTCCGACCTGAACGCGTTTTTATTGTAACATAATTGGCAAGACGTCCAATCCAATATTGATTTTTCTTCTGCTCAAAAAGGGCTCTTTGGGTCGAACCGGCCAGCCCCGCAAGGAAAGCCGCCTGCTTCTGGCCCCCCAGATCCCTCAGGATACGGCTCCGACGGAGGATCTCCCCGGACGGGACCTCTTCCTCGAACGACCGGCTCCGCGCCTTGAGCCGCTTCGAATATCGGAACACATGAAAGAAATGGACCGGAGCCTCCTGAAGAAAGACCCGGGTCTCCTCGAAGTCCGCCTCTGTCTCCCCGGGAAATCCCACGATCACATCAGTCCCGATCATGATCCCCGGAACCGAAGAGACAACATTCCCGATCATCTGAAGGAATGCCCCGGTGGTATACGGCCGGCCCATCCGGGACAGCGTCCGGTCACATCCGCTTTGGATCGGGACATGGAGAAAGGGGCACAGTTTATGCGGCGGCCGCATGAATGCCGCAAGGTCCAGGGGGAGC